>DASULL010000321.1:0-3206 GCA_036278215.1 Gammaproteobacteria bacterium
TTCACCCGGGGATCGACGATAAAGTTCTTGCCGGTTACCTCCGCCACGGTATTAATCAGTGCGGTGATGTCGGCGTCCTTGAGGTTCAGGGTGATTTGCTGATTGGTCCCGGCCGGCGCTGCCTGTTGGGCAGGGGGGCGAGGTGTCTGCGCATGGCCGTCGGTGGATGCCAGCATCGATGCCAATGCCAGCGGCACGGCTGCAGTGAGCCAGCGCAGTCTCCATCCATTGCCGAAGCTGCTGGTCAAAGTCATGGCAACCCGCCTTAGTCTTGTACGTCAGTTAATTCTGTAGTTGTATCTGCAAGGTATGCTCTGCGCCGTCACGGAGGACGGTCACAGTCACCGCGTTCGCCGAGGCCAATTGCGCCATCGCCTCCGCCGCCTTGTCCAGGCCATCCAGCTGGATGCCGTTGACATTGGTGATGATGTCACCTTCGCGCAGGTCGGATTGCTCGAATACGGCCCGATTCTGTCCAGGAAACACTCGAAAGCCAACGATCCCGCCGCCGGCGCGGTTCACTGGCTCACCTTGTATGTAATTAGCTACGTTTTGTGGATTGGCAACGATGTCCTGGCGTATTCCCGCTAAGCCGCTGGCCGCTGCCTGCTGCCGTGGCCGGACTTGGCCCGGCGTCGCTGCGCTGCGCGGTGTGGCGGCGGTTATGCTCTCTTCCGGTAAGCGTAGCGCCTCGTACTGACCGTTGCGCAAGAGCATGACCCGGTCGGCATAGATCTGGTCGATCACTGCACCGCCAGGAACCTGGGCGCCGGTCCGGTAAATCTCGTCGTCGCGGCCGGGCGCCGAGATGATCGCCCGCGTCAGCTCCGGCGAGGTATTGAAAAGGATTCCACGCAGCGTGAGATTCAGTCGGGTTTCCGGCGCATCGATGGGGGCTCCGCCTGGGGTGTTGGTCTGGACTGCCTGACCGAACAAATGCAGTGCGGCGAGTTGCCGATAATCGGCGCGCGCTTGCGCGGCTGGCGCTGCCGCTGGCGGCGGTGGCAGCGCTTGTTCCGGCGCTGGCAGTACTGCCCAGGTCAGCCGGGCGAGGGCATGCGCCAGCAGCAGTATCAGCAGCAAGCTGACCACGAGGGCAAGCCGGTCCCAGGCCTTGGCGTTCAGTTGCCGAGCAAGGCGCGCGATATGGTTTGTCACGACTTGAACCGGATGGCGGCGGATCCCTGCCTGTATAGGTGTATCGGACACCATGCCGCTGTCCTGGCAGCATGGGTAGCTTTGGACAAGCTTAAAGAAGGAAGGGAAACACTTGCAACTTGATTCACTTTTGAATCTCGACTCATGTCGCAGCCTGGATCTTGCCGGGGGTGCGTTTGCACGTGCTTGGGAGGGAGGGGTGAATCCTTGCGGCTCCTACGGGACTGCGCACGACTTGAATAGAATGCTCACAGACGATACTATGACCGTCTTCCTGGGCGAACGTTTCGTTGACAGCATCCGCGTCCGCCGCTATCGTAAGTTGCATTCGCACTTGAAGCGATGCGCCTGCTGCCCCTCCTGCGTATGCCCTCTTCCGTTCAAAATTAACCGAACGCATCTACATATACTGCGAACCAGCTCCAGACTTTGCGGAGGCCCAATCTCGTGAGCGACAGAATCGTGCACGTATCCGACGATACATTCGACAGCGAAGTGCTGAAAAGCGCTGAACCTGTCCTGGTGGATTTCTGGGCGGAGTGGTGCGGCCCGTGCAAGATGATCGCTCCGATCCTGGATGAGGCGGCGCGGGAGTACGGTGACCGGCTGAAAGTGGTCAAGCTCAACATTGACGACAATCCTGGCACCCCGCCCAAGTACAACATCCGCGGCATCCCGACTTTGATGCTGTTCAAGAACGGCGGCGTGGAAGCCACGAAAGTGGGCGCGCTGTCTAAGTCGCAGCTTACCGCTTTCATTGACAGCAACCTTTAAATCCTTGGCAAGCGGCCACAGTAACATTTGGCCGCTTCCGCTTTCAGTGTTCACGTGTCCGCCAGAGCATCCGACCATTCAGCAGTCGCCGGCGGTCTTTTCCATCCACCATCCTACTTGACGACACCTCGCAGACGGTGTGTCGGCTGACCCCCATCCTGATGACCACAACCATGAACCTGACGGAACTGAAAAAGAAACCTGCCAATGAGCTGATCGCCATGGCGGACTCCTTTGGCATCGAAGGAATGGCACGATCCCGCAAGCCGGATCTGATTTTCGCCATCCTCAAGGCGCACGCCAAGAACGGCGAGGACATCTACGGCGACGGCGTGCTCGAAATCCTGCAGGATGGCTTCGGCTTCCTGCGCTCGGCCGACAGTTCCTATCTCGCCGGGCCGGACGACATCTACGTCTCGCCCAGTCAGATTCGCCGCTTCAGCCTGCGCACCGGCGATACCGTCTCCGGCAAGATCCGCCCGCCGAAAGAAGGCGAGCGCTATTTCGCGCTGCTGAAAGTCAACGAAATCAACTACGAAAAGCCGGAAGCCGCCCGCAACAAGGTGGTCTTCGAAAACCTGACGCCGCTGCATGCCACCGAGATGCTCAATCTGGAGCGCGGCAACGGCAGCACCGAAGACATCACGGCGCGTATGGTCGATCTGGTGGCGCCTGTCGGCAAGGGCCAGCGCGGCCTTATCGTCTCCCCGCCCAAGGCCGGTAAGACGATGCTGCTGCAGAACATCGCCCAGAGCATCGCCGCCAATCATCCCGAGGTCTATCTGATGGTGCTGCTCATCGACGAGCGCCCGGAAGAAGTTACCGAGATGGCGCGTACGGTACGGGGCGAAGTGGTGTCGTCCACCTTCGACGAGCCGGCCAGCCGACACGTGCAGGTTGCCGAAATGGTGATCGAGAAGGCCAAGCGACTGGTCGAGCACAAGCGTGACGTGGTCATACTGCTCGACTCCATCACCCGCTTGGCGCGCGCTTACAACACCGTGATCCCATCTTCCGGTAAGGTCCTCACCGGTGGTGTCGACGCTAACGCTCTGCACCGGCCCAAGCGTTTCTTCGGCGCCGCTCGTAATATCGAAGAAGGCGGCTCGCTGACCATCATCGCTACCGCGCTGATCGATACCGGTTCGCGCATGGACGACGTGATTTTCGAAGAGTTCAAAGGCACCGGCAACATGGAAATCCATCTCGACCGGAAGCTGGTCGACAAGCGGGTGTTCCCGGCGATCGATATCAACCGGAGCGGCACGCGCAAA
>DASULL010000322.1:0-5695 GCA_036278215.1 Gammaproteobacteria bacterium
GCGCTGGGCTGGCTGTCCATATGGCTGCCGAGCAGCAGCGGCGGCAATGACGAATCGGCGCCCTCCCGGCGCAGAAACACATTCGCCAAGTCGTCGTACGCTACCGTGCAGCCCAGCTCCCTGCCCCGCGCGGCAAGCCAAAGACGGGCCTCGTTATCGTGCGCATCCAAAGCCAGGCGCCTTATCCCCCGCGGGGACAAGGCGCCTATTCGGGCCTGTTCCTCGACATAACGCCAGAACACACCGCCATCGAGTTGATCTGCGAACGCCTTTGCCTGCTGCTGCAAACTTGGTATTACCGAGCTGTTCATATGCAGATCCCCCCTCCGAGCCGGTGTGAGCAGCGTTCTCCTAGAAGAGCAGCTGCGGAATCGCCATACTGAACCAAGGCACGTAGGTGACCAGTATCAGCGCGATTATCATCAACC
This sequence comes from Gammaproteobacteria bacterium, assembly GCA_036278215.1. Classification (GTDB taxonomy): domain Bacteria; phylum Pseudomonadota; class Gammaproteobacteria; order Nitrococcales; family AK92; genus JAAYIK01. The sequence goes on from DASULL010000322.1 coordinate 429, forward strand.
CGATGAACGGCAGACTGGCCTTGAACACCTCGTGCAGCGACATCTTGGCGATCGCCATCGCCACGAACAGGTTCAAACCAACCGGCGGCGTCAGCATCCCCACGGAGAAGTTGACCAGGGTGATGATTCCGAAATGGAGCGGGTCCACCCCGACCTCGGCGGCGATCGGCTGCAGCAGCGGCGACAGCACGATGATGGCGGAAGCGCTGTCCAGGAAGCAGCCGGCAACCAGCATCACCACATTAAACAGCCCCATGACGATCCACGGATCGTTGCTCATAGAGAGCACCTGGGTCGCCAGCTTGGTCGGCGCGCCGGTGCTGGCCAGCAGCCAGGCAAACGCCGAGGCGCCGGCAGTAATCAGCAGCAGAGTTGCGGAAGTCAGGCCGGAGCCCCGCAGGATCTCTCCCAGAGCGCGGAAGCTGATGTTCTTGTAGATCACCGCACCGACGAACCAGCCGTAAACGCAGGCGACGGCAGCCGACTCGGTCGGCGTGAACACACCGCTATAGATACCGCCCAAGAGAATGACCGGCAGTCCTAAGCCCCACGCTGCCGAGCGGAAGGCTGCGGCTATCTGCTTGAGCGTTGGCAGAGAGTCGCGACGGTAACCCTTCACCGAGGCGTAAACCATGCAGTAAGCGATGAGGAGCGAGGCGATCAAGAGAGCGGGCATTATCCCGCCGGCGAACAACCGTCCAACCGAGGTCCCCGTTACCGCCCCGTAGATGATCAAGGCAATGCTGGGCGGCACGATGGGCCCCAATGTGCCAGCGGTGGTAATCAACCCTATCGCAAAATATTTGTTGTAGCCGGCAGCTACCAGCGCCGGGTACATGATGGTGCCGATAGCGACCACGGTGGCGGGGCTGGAGCCGGAAATCGACCCGAAAAACAAGCAGGCCAACACCGTTGCGGCGCCAAGCCCGCCGGGCACCCAGCCGACCAGTGCCTTGGCCAGTTCGATAAGGCGAGCCGACAACCCCCCGATGCGCATCAACTCGGCGGCGAGAATAAAGAACGGAATAGCCATCAGGGAAAAGTTATTAATCCCCGAGAACATGCGCATCGGCACGATTACCGGATTTCCCGGACTAAAGAACCCGATGGTAAGAATGACGGCAAAAGCGAGCGCTGCGAATATTGGCAGCCCAAGCAACAAAACAGCGAAAAATAGCGGCATTAGCGCTGCGATCATCTTTTATCTCCTGGCGCTGGAGTCGGTGAGCAAGGCTTGGGCCAGCGGCCTAAACCAGTGTTTCCTTGTTCTCAGCAATTGCTTCAGAGAGGCTTTGCGGCTCTCGACTCCAAACATCCCCAATCAGCCAGAGATAGCGAACGATTAGCAGACCGCCGGAAAAGGCGATGGGGAGGTACACCCAGGCCATCGGCATACGCAGCGCCGGCGACAGCACGCCACGCTTCAAGGTGCTCATGAACAGCTGGCTGCCGTAGTAGAGCAAAGCGATACCGAAGGCGAGCCCGAGCACAGAAGCGATTATCAGCAGCCAGCGTCTGGTAGCGGCAGACACGAAGGCCTGCAGTACGTCCACCGAGATGTGAGCACCGTAACGCACGCCCATACTGGCGCCGATGAAACTCATGCAGATAATGGAGTACAGGACGACTTCCTCGATCCAGAAAACCGAGGTATTGAAGCCAAACCTAAGAGCCACTTGAAGAGCGGTGGCGATGGTTGCTATCGCCATGAAAGCAACCATCGCTCCACTTTCCAAGCGGTCAATAAACTTATTGATCGCTTCGAACATGATATTTCTACAGTGCTAAACGCCAGGATTAAGGCTTGATGCCGGCGGCGGCGTGCACCGTCTTCAGCAGTTGCGGCGTCACGACCTTCTCAAACTCCTTGTGGATGGCCAGGCTGTCGCGAACAAAGGCCAGCCGCTCGGCATCGGTCAGTTGGTAGATTTCGATCTGCCCCTTGATCCGCTCCAGGATGTTCTTCTCATCCTCCAGAGTCAGCTGACGCGCATAGTCGCGGCCGTTGTTGAAGGCTTCGATCATGACCTGCTGCAGATCCTTGGGCAGCGAGTTCCAGGCGTCCTTGTTCACCACCGCAGCGTAGCCATGGTAAGCGTGGTTGGTCAGCGTCATGTACTTCTGCACTTCGTAGAAGCGCATGGTGGCGATGTTGGCCAGCGGGTTTTCCTGCCCGTGCACCACGCCCTGCTGCAGGCCGTTGTATACCTCAGTGAACGCCATGGCGGTCGGCTGCGCGCCCCAGGCCTTGTACTGGGTGATCAGGATCGGGGCCTGCATGACGCGCATGCGGATGCCCTTCAGATCGGCGGTGGACTTGATCGGCCGGGTGTTGTTGGTGATGTTGCGGAAACCGGCACCCCAGAAATTCACGCCGTACATGCTGTGGTTATCCAGCGTATCCAGGATCTGCCGGCCGGCCGCGCCGTCGAGCACCTGCACCATGGTGTCGTAGGTCGGCAGGATGAACGGCAGGTCGAGAATCTGCAGGCGCGGCTCGAAGTTGCCGAGGGTAGCGGTCGGCGGGATACCGATCTGCACCAGGTTCATCTGCACCTGCTCGATGATTTCCACGTCGCCACCGAGCTGCGCAGCCGGACGGACATTGATCTTGATGCGGCCGCCGGACTTCTCTTCGACTTCCTGGGCAAATTTGACAGCCGCCTTGGCGTTCGGCGTGTCTTCCATCAGAACGTGGGCAAACGTGAAGTTAAACTGAGCGGCACTGGCCGTGGCGCCGAACGACAGCGCGACGACCGCGGCTGCGGCCATTTTCACGAAGATCTTATTCATCTGAGTAACTACTCCTACCGGATTTATAGTTTTCGCTGAGCGCGAGGGGAAAGTCGCAACCTGCCGTTAGCCGGTCACGAAATGCTGTCTTACCGAAGCGCCGCCGCCATTCTCCGGGTGAGAGAGAAGCGCGGCGAGCTTCAGTCTTGCCTTGCGGGCGCTGAGGTTGTGGGCGGCAACGGCGCCGTTAGCTTCGAGGCTGGCGAGGCTGCCCGGGAACTCATAACTTTGGTGCACCGGACCCTGCTGGCAGCCTGAGGTGACCACCACCGGAACGCCTTGACGCTGCGCACGCTCAACCGCCGCCAGCCAGTCGGGCGGCGCATGCCCTCGCCCCACGCCTTCTATGACTATGCCTCGGCTGCCGGTCGCCAGCGAGGCGTCCAGCAGGTCAGTCGCGGCTTCTATGTAAACCGGCAGAATATCGACACGCGGCAGCGTATCGCCGACCCGCAGGCAGGGCCGGCGTACCGGCAACTGTTCGATGAACACCCGGCCGCTGTCCACGAATCCGAGCTTGCCGAATTCGGGGGAATGGAAGCCGTCGAGCTGATAACTGTGGACTTTGCGCACATGCCTGGCGGCATACAGCGACTCATGGAATACCACCACCACGCCAAGTTGGCTGGCTTCTGCTGTGCCCGCCACCAGCAGCGCATCGGCGAGGTTGCGATGCGCATCCGACGCCACCTGATGCGGCGCCCGCTGCGACCCGGTCACTACCAGGGCGCAGCCCTCCAGGTTAAGGGTGATGTCGAGGAAGTAGGCGGTCTCTTCGAGCGTGTCGGTACCGTGAGTGACCACGATGCCCACCACGCCGGGCTCGGCGGCAACGGCTTGGCAGGTGTTCCGTAGCAACAGCAGATCGGCGAGCGTGATCGCGTTGCTGGGCTTTTGCAGCAGCGTGCGGACCTCGATTTCCGCCTCGAGCGGCGACGTCACCTGCAGCATAGCCATGAGCTCTTCGCCGCTCATGGCGCCGGATCTGCTAAGGCCGGCGCTGCCGTGCGCACTGGCAATGGTGCCCCCGGTGGTCAACACCACAATCTTTTTGTTAGCCATTCAAAACCCGCACCCGCTCAAATTCTGTTGTTCGGTTTTCAGCACGGACAAGCCCGCTCCGACCCAATCTCAGCGAGCCGTGGATCGTGGCGGTCAATAAGCCGCAAGACCATCGAGCAAACAAGTTTAGCGGACTCTAACATGTCTTCCGGCGACGGGTACAAGACCAAGACGGCACTGCCGCGGACCATCCAAACCTCCGTCGGATGCATGGCGGCTTCGGATGGGTAAATCCGGCGCACTCGGCTTCAGGAGCGGCGCCCGAGGGGAGCCGCCTATACAGCAGGGTTTAGTGGGCGTTGGCGGGATCAGGCATTGAGTGGAGCCTCTCTCGCCTTGGGCTGCTCGAAGAAGTTGCCATGGAAGCCGAACGGAATGTGATGGGGCAATTGAACACGGGCAATTTCAGTAAAGCTCGAGGCGTCAAGGAGCAGCAGGAAGGAGTTGCCCGCCGCGGCGTCTAGAACGACCGACAATACGAGGCCCTGGTCTTCCGCTGCCGCCGCCGGCGCGGCGACGAACACCGGCTCGCCGGGATAGCACCCGTTCTCGTGCCAGGCGGCCGCCGTACCGTCCTCGATATCCAGCTTCACCAGACAATCGATGAAGCTGCCTTCGCCACGACTACCCGCACCATAGACGTATCGGTACGGCCGCATCGCCCGGCTGTGGTAATTGAAGCGCGGCAGCTCCAGCGGCACCGCGGCCAACGTCTCCACGGTGACGCCCCCGCTCGCTCCAAGCCCTATCCGGAATCGCCGCAACTGGCCTGTCGCGGTCACCGGCAAACCCGATTGCAGCCGGTCGAGATAAAGCTGATCGACGACCGAGGCATCGGGATAAGCAACGATATCGACGACCACTTCGTCGCCGCACTCGAAGGCGTTGACGTGATGAAAGGCGAAAAATGGCTCGCTGTGGGCCGTCTTCACCACCTCGCCGGTTTCCTTGTCGACGATATGAAAGACAGTGCCGAGCTCCGGCTGCCAGCGGTAGTTGCGAATAAACGGCTGGTGCCGCAGCAGCAGCTTGAGCGGGTTCACCACCAGCGGGAACTCCGTCAAGATCAGGTAGCGGCTGCTCATCCCGAAGGAGTGCATGTAGGCCGGCTGCTGCACGGGTATCGTGGCGATTCTCCGTCGCTGCTGGTCGTCGGCATCAAGGCCGTAGAGGTGATACTTGCTGATCCGGCCGAACTCCAGCAGGTAGTTGTACTGGCAGCGGCGTTGCGCGTCGAACTGCGGATGAGCAGTGGTGATCTGACCGACCATATTATCGCGGTAACGATAGACGCCAAGCGTCTCCAGGGTAGCCGGATCGAAGCGAACCGGAGCCGGCGTCTCGGTTAGCGCGACCATGCTGTCGCCGATCCTACTGACGTTAACGTTGCCGTTGTCCCCTGTCCCGCGCCT
>DASULL010000323.1:0-3316 GCA_036278215.1 Gammaproteobacteria bacterium
GTCGGCCGTGCTTTCCGCCGGAGTCCGCTGCTCACTTGGTGAGCGGGCGTTGCGCAGAACAAGCCAGCCGATGGTCCCCGACAGCACGGAAGCTGCCATGGCGCTGGTCTTGGCCAGCGTCAGCTGGGCCGGGTCGCTGAACGCTGCAGCGGCGATGAAGATCGACATGGTGAAGCCGATTCCGCATAACACGCCACCGCCGATAAGCTGCCGCCAGCTGAATTCGCCGGGAAGCTCGGCCAGCCGCAGACGTACCGCCAGCCAGGCGCCCAGCGTGATGCCGAGCGGCTTGCCGAGCACGAGCCCGGCAACCACTCCCAGGCTCAGCGGCTGGAGCAGGTGCGTGGGCTCACCGGCGAGCGGGATACCGGCATTGGCCAACGCGAACAGCGGCAGAATCAGATACGAGCTCCAGGGCCGCAGATTACGCTCCAGCCGCTGCGCCGGCGAGAGCAGCCGCTCCAGGACGGTTTCCAGGACGCTGACCGTCTGCTGGTAAGCGGTTGCGGCGCGCTGGCCGTCTACCGGCGCGTGCAGATTGGAGAAAGCCGCGATGCTCTGGCTCAGCAGCGCCGGGGTGCGCGGCGGCGGCCGCGTCGGAATCGCCAGCGCCAGCAGCACACCCGCGGTCGTTGCGTGTACGCCGGAGGACAGCACAGCCAACCACAGCGCCACTCCCACCAAGGCATACGGCAGCGGCCGGTAGATGCGCACCCGTCGGAACAGCAATGCGAGCCAGAAAAAACCGGCCGCAACCCCCAGGCTGAGAAAGGAAATATCGCTGGTATAGAAAAACGCCAGCACCAGTATCGCGCCGACATCGTCGGCGATGGCCAGGGCGGCAACGAAAACCGTCAACGGCAACGGCACTCGCCGGCCCAGCATTGCCAACAGCCCGAGGGCAAAGGCGGTGTCGGTGGCCATCGGTACGCCCCAGCCGGCAGCGGCCGGTCCGCCAGCGTTTAACGCCAGGTAGATCAGCGCCGGCACGATCATCCCGCCCAGGGCGGCAGCGACGGGCAGCGCCGCCCGCCGCGGCTCGGCCAGCTCGCCGGCGATCAGCTCGCGCTTGATCTCCAGGCCGACGACGAAGAAAAAGATGACGATGAGGCCATCGTTGATCCATTCCCGCAAAGTCAGCGAGAGGCTCAGACCACCCAGGCTGACGCCGAGCGGGGTCTGCCACAAGGCGGTATAGCTTCCGCCCCAGGGCGAGTTCGCCCACAACAGCGCCACAGCCACCGCCACGATCATCATCAGACCGGTCGAGATCGACAGGCCGGCGAAGGCCCGCGCCAGCAGGCGCAGCCTCAAGCCGAGCGGCTGCTGGATGGCTTCGACGATGGAGTCGGGGTCCCAGGGACCGTCATAGCGGCGGCCGTTGATGAAGAAAGTCGGGGTGCCGTTGGCGCCGCTGAGTTGAGCGCTGGCGATGTCCTCCTCCACCCGTTCGGCGTGGCTGCGTTCATCCAGCTCGCGGGCGAAACGTTCGGTATCCAGGCCGAACTGGTCGGCGGCCCGCAGCAGGGCGTCCCGGTTCACGTCGTCCGGATGATCGAAGAGGTAGCCGTGCATATCCCAGAACGCGCCTTGCTCGGCGGCGGCTTCCACCGCCTCGGCGGCCAGCCGGGCCTGGGGATGCAGCCTGGTGTTGGGGAAATGCCGGAACACATAGCGCAGCTGGTTGGGCAGGCGCTCCTTCACCAGCTCCTCGATGCCGGCCTGGGCGCGGCGGCAGTAGCGGCACTGATAGTCGCCGTATTCCACCAGCGTTACCGGCGCATCTAGCCGCCCGAGAATATGGTCGCGCTCGACCTCGACGGGCGGCTGCAAACGGTTGGCCGCTGTTCTCATCGGCCGCGCTGGGCCTCATTGGAAGTGGCTGCCGGCGCGCCAGCCGGATGCGGCACGCGCTGCCGGGGAAAGGACCTGGGCACGGCATTGCCCTCCTGCCGTAGCAGTCGTCGAAGAAGCGGCCACTTCCCGTTTGGCGTTCTTACCGCCGACTTTCAAGAAAAGTCGACTTCAACCACAGGCCGGGCCATCCAACGGGTTCTATTTTCGCAGACAGTGCCCATATGCAGCACGGGTAGCACCGCTGAACGGCGGTGTTGGATTGATGCAGCCGGCTCTGTAGACTGCCGGACTTTCACCCAAACACAGGAAACCGTCATGCAAGTTGCCAAGGACAAGGTCGTTTCGATCGACTACACCCTCACCGACGATGAGGGCAGCGTCCTCGACACGTCCCAGGGGCGCGCCCCTCTCGCCTATCTGCACGGCGCCGGCAACATCATCCCCGGGCTGGAGAAAGCACTCGAAGGCAAGCAGGTGGGTGAGCAGATCACGGTGCGCGTGCCGGCGGCGGAAGCTTATGGCGAGCGCGACGACGCGCTGGCGCAAGTGGTCCCGCTGGAGATGTTCCAGGGCGTCGAGCAGATCGAGCCTGGCATGCGCTTCCAGGCGCAGACTTCGGCTGGGGTGCAGGTGGTAACAGTATCCAAGGTCGAGGGCGACAGCGTCACCGTCGACGGCAACCATCCGCTCGCCGGCAAGCCGCTGAACTTCGACGTCAGTGTGATCGACGTGCGCGACGCCACCGAGGAGGAGCTGGCCCACGGCCACGTCCACGGTCCGGACGACGACCACCACCACTAAGCCTCGACCCTCTAACGACGCCGAGGCCACGGGCGGTCCGTGCTGGGCTGCCCGTCCGGCGTGGCCGTCAGTGCGCAGCGCCCGCTCAGCAGGCCGCGGTGGTTCCGCTCAGCCAGCGCTGCAGGCGCAACTGATCATCCCCGGCGATCTGGGTGATCTCGAAGCCGGCGCCGTAGTCGCTGGAAAAACTGGACGGTGCGCACCACAGACAGCGCGCCTCGAGCCGTATAGAGCGGCTGGCGGCTGCCTCTTCCGGCAGCTCGAGCAGCAGGAGCAGTCGTTCGTCGGGCTTGAGCGGAGACCTGCTCATCAGCATGAATCCGCTGGCCGAGACGTTGACGACGCTGCCGACCACCTGGCCGGTAAGCATGTCGCTGACGCGCAGCCGGCGCGCCAGCGTATGTCGCGGCGCAAGCCGTCGATCCTGATCTTTCCTTGTCATATTCATACTGGCCAACCTCCTGTTGCCAATGGCCCATCGCCACCGCTCTACAACATAGCCAGCGCTGCCCGACACGCCCGGAACTGGTTCACGCTCTGCCATCGTCCTCGCCGCTGGCTTACTGGGGGAAGTCCGGGATGTCCGCTCGGCGAAAACGGACCCATATCAAGCTCGTCCAGGGGTCAACACACCCCAGCATCCATACAACCACTACCA
>DASULL010000324.1:0-4069 GCA_036278215.1 Gammaproteobacteria bacterium
CTCGTTATCCTGCTCCTGATTCTGCTGAATGGCTTCTTCGCCATGTCCGAGCTCGCTGTAATCTCATCCCGCAAGACCCGACTGCAGGAGATGGCAGAGCAGGGACGGCACGGCGCAGCCACCGCGCTCCGGCTGGTGGAGAAACCTGGTCGGTTTCTGTCGGCAGTGCAGGTGGGGATTTCACTGATCGGCATACTGGCCGGGGCTTTCGGCGGCGCGACGCTAGCCGGCCCGCTGGCTGACCGTATCACCGCAGCGTTGCCTGCGCTCGCTCCGATTGCCGAAGGCGCCGCCTTCGTTATCGTTGTGGGGGCCATCACGTACTTCTCGCTGATCATCGGGGAGCTGGTTCCCAAGCAACTCGCCCTGCGCGATGCCGAACCGATTGCCTGCTCTACCGCACCGGTACTCGCCGTGGTCGCTCGCTTCACCGGCCCGTTGGTGTCGCTGCTCGATCTCTCCTCCCAATTAATACTGCGCCTGCTGGGCCGCCGTCCGCGGCCGCGGGCTGCGGTCAGCGACGAGGAAATCCATCTGGTGCTGCGGGAAGCGGCCCAGGCTGGTGTGGTCGAGCAGGCGGAGCGGGACATGATCGCCGGTGTGATGCGGCTGGCTGATCGCCCAGTGAGCGGCATCATGACGCCGCGGCCCGATGTCGAGTGGATCGATATCAACACTTCTACCGACGAGGTTGGGGAAACGCTGCGCCGGACCAGCTACTCGCGGTTGTTGATCTGCGATGGCGACGTCGACGAAGTGCTCGGCGTAGTGCAGGCAAAGGATCTGTTGGAGCGCAGCCTGCAGGGGCAGCCGCTGGACTTGCACGCAGCGCTGCGGCCGGTCGCTGCGGTGCCTGAAACCATGAGCGCATTGAAGGCCCTGGAGCTGCTCAAGCAGGCGCCGGTACACATAGCGCTGGTGGTAGATGAGTACGGCAGCCTCATGGGCATCGTTACCACCGCCGATATTCTCAAGGTCATCGTTGGCGGTCTCCCCGAACACGGTGACTCGGCGCAGCGCGCCTTGCGCCGGAGCGACGGCTCCTGGTTGCTGGACGGCGGGCTTGCCCTCGACGAAGCCAGCGAGCTGCTGCGGCTGCGCGAGCTGCGCGCTGACGAGGGTTACCACACGCTGGCCGGCTGGCTGCTGGCGCGGCTCGATCATCTGCCGCAGACCGGCGAGCGACTCTCCTGGGATGGCTGGATCTTCGAAGTGGTGGACATGGACGGTTATCGCATCGACAAGATTCTGGCGATCCCGCCGTCGCCAGGGACAGCACCGATCAAGCATTGAGAAAGTCGCCAAGCGCTGCCGGCTTAGCGCGTTATTCCTCCGCCCGGTACGTACTCCACACCGGCTGAGCGCGGTGCCTCCACTGCTGTTTGGAGTGCATGGAAGAAGCTCGGCGGATAGTTTGATTTTTTCTTTCCTCACCTGTCCCGCCTCGCATTGCATCTATATTGGTATTGATGCGTGTTGCAACGCGTCGGATAGCGACAAACCCGCTTAATAAAAAAGAAAGGGGGAGGGTGGAATGAGAGCTGTATTCCATGCTGTCTGCGGCTTGCTCCTGACACTGCTGATGAGTAGCGCCAGTGCCGCTATCTCCGATGGCGAGATCCGCATCGGGCTGGTGACCGACATGACCAGCGTCTACCGGGACGTCGGGCAGGGGGCGGAGATTGCCGCCGAGATGGCGATCGAGGACTTCGGCGGCCAGATCAACGGCAAGAAGATCCGCCTGTACGTGCGCGACCACAAGCTCGATGCCGACACCGCCATGATCCACGCCAAGGAGCTGCACGAGCAGGAGCGCATCGACGTGTTCGTCGAGATGGTCGGCACCAACGTCGCCATCCCGCTGCAGCGCTACGCCAAGGAGCACAACATCCTGGCGATCCACACCGGCACCGCCAGCTCCATTCTCACCGGCACCGAGTGCTCGCCGCTGGGCATCCACTGGGCCTACGACACCTACGCGCTCGCCGGCGGCACCGCCGCCGCCACCATCGCCCAGGGCGCCGACACCTGGTTCTTCATCACCGCCGACTACGTCTTTGGCAAGGTGCTGCAGGCCGAGGCGACGGCGGTGATTAACCGCAACGGCGGCCAGGTGCTCGGCACCGCACTGCACCCGCTCAAGGCCACCGACTTCACCGCCCAACTGGCGGCGGCGGTGCAGTCCGGCGCCAAGGTGATCGCGCTGGCCAACGCCGGCCACGACACCATCCGCGCCATCCAGCAGGCGCACGAGCTTGGGGTCGGCCGCAGCGAGGCGCAGATGCTGGTCGGGCTGCTGGTCACCGAGGGGACGGTGCGCGATCTTGGCCACTACGTCGCCCAGGGCCTCAAGCTCACCACCGCCTTCTTCCAGTACTACGATGAGCAGACGAAGGCTTGGGGCGCGCGCTTTCGGGCGCGGTCGGGCGACAACGCCAGCATGTATACCGCGGGCGTGTACTCCGCCCTGATGCACTACTTCAAAGCCATCGAGGCCACCGGCACGGACGAGCCGAAGACCGTGATCGCCAAGATGCGCGAGCTGCCGGTCAACGACTTCTTTGCCCGCAACGGCAAGCTGCGCGCCGACGGCCGCATGGTGCACGACATGTATCTGCTGGAGGTGAAGAAGCCGGGGGAAGTCGAGCGCGTCGGCGATTACTTCAAGGTGTTGAAGGTCATTCCCGGCGAGCAGGCGTTCCGGCCGCTGGAAGAGGGCGGCTGCCCGTACCTCGCCAAGCGCTGACACGCTGTTGCTCCAGCATGGCAGCCAACGTCGGCGCTGGCGGCATCTGACCGGAGGTTTTCTGAGCGCGCAGCACGAAGACCGAGTCGTTCGGCTGAAAATCAGCCGCACATGCGGTACAGTCTGCGCCTCCTCTTCAGTTAGCCGAACAACAGCTTATGCGCGACTATCAGATCGCTCCCTCCATCCTTTCCGCCAACTTCGCCAAGCTAGGGGAGGAGGTGGACAAGGTGCTCGCCGCCGGCGCCGACATCATTCACTTCGATGTGATGGACAATCACTACGTGCCGAACCTGACTATAGGTCCGCTGGTGTGTGCGGCCCTGCGCAAGCACGGAGTCACTGCGCCCATCGATGTGCATCTGATGGTAAAGCCGGTGGACAGGATCATTCCGGACTTTGCCGAGGCTGGTGCCACCTATATCACCTTTCACCCGGAGGCCAGCGAGCACATCGATCGCAGCTTGCAGCTGATTCGCGACAGCGGCTGCAAATCGGGCCTGGTGTTCAATCCGGCGACGCCGCTCGATTACCTGAAGTACGTGCTAGACAAGGTCGATATGGTGCTGTTGATGTCGGTCAACCCCGGCTTCGGCGGCCAGGCTTTCATCCCGGCGACTCTGCAGAAACTGCGGGAGGCGCGGGCCATGATCGATGCAAGCGGCTTGCCGATCCGGTTGGAAGTGGATGGCGGTATCAAGGTCGATAACATCCGCGCCGTGGCGGAAGCCGGGGCGGACACCTTTGTCGCCGGTTCGGCCATCTTCGGTCAGCCTGATTACGCCGAAGTGATCGGCGCCATGCGCGCCGAACTTACTAGGGTCGCACCATGAGCTTCGCCGGAGTCGGTGCCGTGCTGTTCGATTTGGACGGCACGCTGGTCGACAGCGTGCCGGACCTGACGACGGCGGTGGACGCCATGCTGGCCGAGCTTGGCCGGTCACCGGCGGGTGAGGCCAAGGTGCGGGAGTGGATCGGCAACGGCGCGCAACGGCTGGTCAAGCGAGCGCTGGTTGGCGCGATGGATGGGGAACCAGCGGCGGCCCTGTTCGAGCAAGCGTTTCCACGTTTCCTGGAGCACTATCAGCAGCATCTGTGCGAGCGCACCCGGCTGTATGATGGCGTGGCCGACTGCCTGGCCGAGTTGCGGAGTCAGGAGCTGCCATTGGGGGTCGTGACCAACAAGCCGGAACGCTTCACTCAGCCGTTACTGGCCGCGCTTGGTATAGCTCGGGACTTTGCAGTCGTGGTAGGAGGCGATACTCTAGCGCAGAAGAAGCCGCACCCGGCGCCGCTGTTATATGCTGCTGAGCAGTTGGGTAT
>DASULL010000325.1:0-14684 GCA_036278215.1 Gammaproteobacteria bacterium
TGAGGGCGGAAACTCCCAGCACGGCGGTGGCGAACAGCGGGGAAGCTGTCAGGTTGCGGCCTGCCTGCTGCAGGATCTGGCCCATGCCGACATGGCCAAAGGCCGACCCGCCGAAGGCTTCGGGGATCAGGGTGCCGACCAAGCCCATCTCCAGCATTTCCTGCCAGAGCTGCCGCGAGAAACCGGTTGCGTCCCGGCTGTCGCGCAGCTGCCGCAACTGCGAAATCGGGCCGTGCTCCTGCAGAAAGCCTCTGACAGTATCCTGCAGCAATTGTTGTTCTTCAGTGAGTACCAGACTTGTCATTGCTTCTGCCTCCTACACCAGACCCAGGATGTTCCGGGCGATGACGTTGAGCTGTACCTCGGAGGTGCCGCCTTCGATGGAATTACCCTTAGAGCGCAGCCACTGCCGGGCCAGGGCGCCTTCGTTCCATGGCGCGCCTTCCCAGACCATGGCGTCACTGCCGTACAGTGCCAGCAGGATCTCGAAGCGGCGTTTGTTCAGTTCGGTGCCGTAGTACTTCAGCATGGCCGAGGTGTTGCCTACGCCTTGGCCCGCCTTGGCTTCGTCGCCGACCCGCTCGGCAGTCAGCTCGAAGGCCTTGGCATCGAGCTCCCAACGAGCGACCTGGGCTCGGAGAAAGCTGTCAGCCAGTCGGCCCTGTTCCAGGCCCAGAGCAGCCACCGCCTGCTGGCTCAGCGTCTTCTGCCCGGCAGCAGTGCGGCCGAAGCCGCCGATCATCTCCCGCTCGTGGGTGAGCAGGTATTTGGCGATGGTCCAGCCCTGGTCGATCTCGCCGACTACCTGATCCTTCTCGACCCGGACGTTGTCGAGGAAGGTTTCGCAAAACGGCGAGCTGCCGGAAATCAGCCTGATCGGGCGGGTGCTCACGCCGGGGGTAGTCATGTCGAACAGCACCAGACTGATACCGAGCTGTTTTTTTACGTCCGGGTTGGTGCGTACCAGGCAGAACATCCAGTCGGCTTGATCGGCGTAGGAGGTCCAGACCTTTTGGCCGTTGACGATAAAATGGTCGCCCTTATCGACAGCGCGGGTCTGCAGGCCGGCCAGATCCGAGCCGGCGCCCGGTTCGCTGTAACCCTGACACCAGCGGATTTCGCCGCGCACGATCGGTGGCAGGTGCTGGCGCTTGAGCTTTTCCGAGCCGAATTTGAGAATGGCCGGTCCGATCATCCAGATGCCGAAGCTGCTGAGTGGGGAGCGAGCCTGAATGCGGGCCATTTCTTCCCGCAGGATCTTAGTTTCTTCTTTCGACAGACCGCCGCCGCCATACTCTTTGGGCCAGTCAGGTGCGGTCCAGCCGCGTTCGGCCATGCGCTCCAGCCACAGGCGTTGATCGTCGCTCTGGAAGGTCCAGTTGCGGCCGCCCCAGCATTGGTCCTTATCGCTCTGCGCAGGAGAGCGCATGCTCTGTGGGCAGTTCTCCTGCAGCCAAGCTCGAGTTTCCTGGCGGAATGCTTCCAAATCGGCCATAGCTACCATCCTCCGTCCATCCGATTTTTCGTTGTAATTCTGGCTGCGCTTGGCAGCTGACAATATCAACTTAGCGCATGCCGCAGAGGTAAAGAAGCGCATGCTCGAGCATGTGAGGAGCGTGATCTCGGTCTAGTCTGGCAGGACGCGGTGCTTCGGCCTTGCTAGAGGGGCTCGGAGTGGTTCCGGGGAGGATGGCTATATGGGGTCGGACTTGAAGAAACAGGAGGTTGTGGGCCGGGAGGCAGCAGTGGCGATCTGACATCGCTATGAGGGTGGCGTAGCTCGAGGGTGAAGCGGGCAAGCGCTATGCCCATGGAAAGTACCACTGGGCCGAGGAACAGTCCCACTGCACCAAACGCACTGGCACCGCCGATGACGCCGATAAATACCGTCAGCGTGCCGATCTGAGCCCCGCGGCCCGCTACTAGAATTGGTCGCAGCACGTTGTCGATCGTGCTGATTATCAGTCCCCAAACAAGCATGATAAGCGCAACCACCCAGCGGCCCTGAAGCGCCAGGATAATCACCGTCGGCACCCAGACCCCTGGCGTGCCGACTAGCGGCAGCAAGGCGACGATAGTGCTGAGCACGCCGATTACCACAGGGGCAGGTAGCCCCAGCACGGCGAAGGCAGCCCCCAGCATGATTCCCTGGATTAGGGCGGTGAGCCCGGTACCGTAGATCACCGCATGTACAACCGAACTGAGGTGGTCAAACAAGTGGCGCTTGTCCGGTCGCGGCATAGGAACCAAGCCGCGAACCATCCTCAGCATCTCGGCTCCGTCCCGGAGCAGGAAAAACACCACGAACATACTGATAGTGAAGCTGAGAGCGGTTCCCAAAGCGCCGACGAAGATTCTGCCGCCGACCGAGGCGAGCCCGCGCAAGACGGTGCGAGCGGCATCGGTGGCCCACCCTTGGATCTGCGCCGGCGTGACCCCGAAGTTGTCCTCCAGTGCGCTCAACAACGAGTTCATCAGCCGACCGGCCCCCGCCGTGCCTTGCGCGCCGATTTGCTGCGAGGCAAAGCCTTGCGCCATCTTCAGGACATCCTCCGCCTGCACCACGAAGGCGGCGGCAAGCCCGGTTATCGGGCCGAGCACGATCAGAATGGCAAGCAGCGTGAGCAGGCCGGCGGATAAGCTTTTATGACCTCGTAGCAGCTTGGTGAGCCGCACATGCAAGGGATGCAGCAGGAAGGCAATAAGCGCCGCCCAGGCTAGAGCGGCATAGACCGGAACGAGGATACGGTAGCTGAGAGCGCCAAGTATGAACAGCGTGACCAGCGCAAAGGTGCGGGCGTAGAACACCTCACCGGGTGCGGGTGGGCGCGGCCTCGCGTTCATGTAAGCCTCTTCTCAACCAATTCTTTTGCAGATGTGAGGGCTGTGGCGATGTTTCTCAGGGCGAGTGCGGCATGGATGGCCTGATGAAGGCCGGTCTGAGCCGTCGCCGCTGGTAGCTCCAAGCCATGACGGCGCCAAATATCAGGTGGTCGATCAGCGTCGACCAGCCGCGGATGCCGCCGAACCAGGTAAAGACAGCAGTCAGCAGGTAGTAGTTGACCAAGTAGATCACCAAGCCGAGCACCGCGCCTATCAGCAGGGCTTTTGCCAGAGGGACGCCCTCGATCAGCGGTGCGAGAATCCAGGCGGTCATGATGGAGAGTCCGAAGTGAATGAGGAAAGCGGTGAATATCACCTCCAGTGAAGCGCCCGTCTCCGGAAGCACGGAAATTCCCAGAGCGATCGCGGCAATCATGCGCAACGGCAGCCAAGCGCTGTAACCCTGGATCAGTGCTGTGGTTAGGGACTGCAGAACCAGATAAACGATGCCGGCGATAAAAGCGGCATAGATAGCCGCTCCCCACCGCGTTGCGTCGAGCTTGCGCGCAAAAGCCTGGGTTATAGCGGCCATGGCGTATCTCCCAAGAGGGTGGTGCTCAGAGAGTCTTAAATGGGAGGTTGCGGTTGGTAACCCAAGATCACCGGCCTAGTTCGCCTGCGAAGATCAGGGTAGCTGGTCGTGGGAGAAGCCTAAGCCGGCAGAATGGAGGGCATGGCGGCGAGGCCGAAGGGAAACGGACGAGTAACCCGGCAGGGAGGAGGGTCAGGCGAGGCTGGTTTCCGGTACGCGCTCCAGCCACTCATATAGTCGCCGCCAAGCGGGAACATGGTGCTGTGTTCGCAAGTTGGTGAGTTCGTGCACTCCGGCGCCGCATTCGGCAGCTTGCACATATAGTTGAGAATCGTGCAGCTGGGTGACGATGGGAATGCTGAGACTGTCCAGAAAACGTTGCAGAGCCTGGAAGGCGAGGGTGGTTTCGCGTGTGCGGTTGGGAATGATGCCTATTCTGGTGCGCGTGCTGCGCAGCTTGGCGACCAAGTGCAGGTCGCGAATGAAATTAGCTGTGGCGTGCGCATCGATCGGCGAAGGGAGGACAGGGATCAGGATGGCATCGGCGCCGCGGACTCGCTCTTTAAGGTCAAGGCGATCTAGGCTGGCAGGTGTGTCTTGGATGATGCGCTGGGTGTCAACGGGCACTCGAATCTGCCAAGAATAGGTAACACCGGTTGCCGGGCGGGCAGCGAAGACGCCATGGATGGCCGGGCTCTCTTTGTTGCGGAGACTGAGCCAATGGGTGCTTGAACCTTGTGGGTCGTAATCCAAGAGAGCTGTCTTAAAACCCTTGCAGGCATAAAGGCTGGCCAAATTGGTGGCAATAGTAGTCTTGCCGCAGCCCCCCTTAGTATTCATGACAACGATTCGACGCATGGTCCGTTTGCCTCGCTGGCCCGTGTGGCCGTTTTTGTTCTGCTGCTGTACGCGAGCCGCGCCAGAAAGTTGTCAAAACAGATGGCGCGCTGCCGCGCTCTGGTGGCGACAGGTTACGCTGGCTTGGAATGATACAGCGCCTGGACAGTGAGAGATAAGGCTGAGCAAAGAAGTTGGGTGAACTGGGTCACGTTTTTGGAAAGTACTTTCCCGCTGGTTCTCTTGTTGTGGTAGGCGCAGAAAGCAGGCCTGCCGAAGCAGGTGCAGGCCTGCTGCAATCGCCGATCAGGCTACTTTGTAGCGTTCCAGATACTCATCATAGCTGCCGGAGTAGTTCACCAAGCCAGCCGGAGTTAATTCGATGATTCTAGTCGCCAGTGAGGAGACGAACTCGCGATCATGGCTGGCGAAGATCAGAGTACCAGGGTAGTTCTCCAGCGCCAGGTTGAGCGACTCGATGGACTCCATGTCCAGGTGATTGGTTGGCTCGTCCAACACCATCACATTCGGGCTTTGCAGCAGCAGCTTGCCGATCAGCATGCGACCCTGCTCGCCGCCGGACAACACCGATACCTGCTTCTTGAAGTCTTCGCCGGAGAAGAGCAGCCGGCCCAGGGTGCTGCGTACCAGTTGGTCGTCCTGGCCTTCGGCCCAGCGGCTCATCCAATCAAATACATTCAGCTCGACGGCGAAATCCGCAGCGTGATCCTGGGCGAAATAGCCGATGTTGGCATTCTCGGACCATTTCACGCTGCCGGCATCCGGCATCAGTTCGCCTACCAGGGTACGGAGCAGGGTGGTTTTGCCGATGCCGTTCGGGCCGATGACCGCGACCCGCTCGCCTACCTCGACCATCAGGTCCAGGTCCTGGAACAGTGGCTGCTCGCCGTAGCCCTTGGTCAAGCCGGTGGCTTCCAGAGCCAGCCGATACAATTTTTTCTCCTGCTCGAAGCGGATGTACGGGCTCTGCCGGCTGGACGGTTTGATTTCGTTGAGCTCGATCTTGTCGATCTGCCGTGCCCGCGAGGTCGCCTGGCGTGCCTTCGATGCATTGGCGGAGAAGCGGCTGACAAAAGCGCGCAGTTCGGCGATCTGTGCCTTCTTGCGGGCGTTGTCGGCCAGCAGCCGCTCGCGCGCCTGGGTGGAGGCGGTCATGTAGTCATCATAGTTGCCCGGGTAGATCTTGATGTTGCCGTAATCCACGTCCGCCATGTGGGTGCAGACGCTGTTCAGGAAATGGCGGTCATGGGAGATGATCACCATGGTGCTGTTGCGCTGGTTGAGCAAGTCTTCCAGCCAGCGGATGGTGTTGATGTCCAGGTTGTTGGTCGGTTCGTCCAGCAGCAGGATGTCCGGGTCGTAGAACAGCGCCTGCGCCAGCAGCACCCGCAGTTTGTAGCCGGGCGCCACCGCGCTCATCGGGCCGAAGTGCTGAGACTCGGGAATCTCCAGACCCAGCAGCAGCTCACCGGCGCGGCTCTCGGCAGTGTAGCCGTCCAGCTCGGCGAACTCGGTTTCCAGCTCAGCCACCTTGAGGCCATCCTCCTCGCTCATTTCCGCCAGCGAGTAGATCCGGTCGCGCTCCTGCTTGACCCGCCACAGCTCCGGGTGACCCATGATCACCGTATCCATGACGGTATAGCTCTCATAAGCGAACTGATCCTGTCGCAGCTTGCCCAGCCGCAGCCCCTGATCCACGCTCACCGTGCCCGAGGTCGGCTCCAGGTCACCGCCGAGAATCTTCATGAAAGTGGATTTGCCGGAGCCGTTGGCGCCGATCAGACCATAGCGGTTACCGTCGGTGAACTTGAGCGAGATATTCTCGAACAGCGGTACGCCGCCGTATTGCATCGTGATGTTGGCGGTTTGGATCAAGATCAGTTCCTAGAGAGGGAGAGAAGAGAAGGGCGGCATTCTACAGCGGATTCGCCCACACCTCGACCAGAGAAGTCTGGCGTGAGCTATCCGGCCTTGCGGCCGACCAGGGACAACGCGCCAGCTGCCGGGTAGAAGCCGGATCGCTTTGCAGAATGCAGCCAGCTCTGAAAACATAGGCAGTCGCGGCTTAGTCGACACGAGCCGCCAGCCAGATCGTATGGCGCGCTCCTTTGCCGCGGTGCGCACGCACAACCACTTCTTCGATGTCGAAGCCGGTCTGCCGCAACCGTTCAGTAAAGGCCCGGCACGGGCCGGCCGACCAGACACCCAGCACGCCCTGTGGCCGCAACGCGGCAAATGCCGAGGCGAGGCCGGCGAGCGAGTACAGCCAGTCGTTATCGGTATGGGTCAGGCCTTCGGGGCCGTTGTCGACATCCAGCAGCACGGCATCGAAGCCGCGTTTTTCTTTACGCAACAGCCGGCCGACGTCACCGACGTGCACCTGGACTCGAGGATCCTGCAGCGGGTGCCCGGCGTGCTGTCCTAAGTCGCCGCGATTCCACTCGACCACCGCCGGCACCAGTTCGGCCACCACCACTTCGGCCGTCTCATTCAGACTTCTGAGCGCCGCGGCCAGGGTAAAGCCCATGCCCAGGCCGCCGATCAGTACGCGCGGCTGCGGCCGGGCGGCGACACGGGCGCAGCCGAGCTCCGCCAGCGCGTCCTCCGAGCCATGCAGGCGGCTGTTCATCAGCTCGCCGCGGCCGGCAATGCGGATGGAAAATTCTTCGCCGCGACGAAGCAGGCGAAGCTCCCGGTCGTCGCTGGGGATAGCAGCGGTATCGAGCAGTTGCCAGGGGAGCATGGAACCTCGTTGTGCCGTAGTGGGCGGTGCGGTAAATGTTTAGTATTCGAGCGCTTCTGGAGCCTGCCGCAGCAGCTCCGCTTCTTTGCGGGCGGCCTCGATTTCTCGCAACACGCCGACGACGTCGGCCGGCTTTTCACTGCGCAGAAACTGCCCGGTCAGCTCGGTATCCGGCTGCAGCTCGCCGGCCTGATAGAGCGCCCAGATTTCCCGGGCGTAGTCGGTGGCAGCAAGTTCCGGCGCGTAGCGACTGAAGTAGGCAGTAAGCTTGTTGACGTCCCGCTCCAGCATGCGTGCCGCATTATTGTTGCCAGCGGCATCGACGGCTTGCGGCAGATCGATGATGACCGGGCCGTCTGCGTCGACCAATACGTTGTATTCCGATAAATCCCCGTGAACCAACCCAGCGCACAGCATGCGAACGACTTCGCGGATCAAGGCGCGATGATAGGAAAGGGCTTGCGCCTCGGTCAGCAGCAGGTCATCGAGGCGGGGTGCGGCATTGCCGTCGGCATCTGTCACCAGTTCCATAAGCAGCACGCCGTCGACGAAGAGGTGGGGCTGCGGCACCCGCACGCCGGCTGCGGCGAGTCGGTAAAGGGCTTCCACCTCGGCGTTCTGCCAAGCGCTTTCCTGCTCCTGGCGGCCGTAGCGGGTGCCTTTCTCCATGGCGCGCGCGCGGCGGCTGTTTCGTACTTTGCGCCCTTCCTGGTACTGGCTGTGGCTGCGAAAGCCGCGCTTGTTCGCGTCCTTGTATACCTTGGCGCAGCGGATTTCGCTGCCGCAGCGGACCACATAAACCGCCGCTTCTTTGCCGCTCTTCAGCTGACGGACGACTTCATCGACGAAGCCGTCATGGATCAGCGGCTCGATACTCTTCGGGATTTTCATCAGAACCTGTCGGTTATCAGTGTGACGACATCCGACAGCGCGGAAGACGACGAATTCCATTATAGCTTGGCACAGCTGCCGGCAGCGGCTTATTGCTCCGGCTTGTTTTTCAGCAGATCGGCAAGACCCGCCAGTCCTTTGTGGGTTGCTACCGGAGCCGGCTCGGTGCTCCGCGCGTCCGCTCCGGGCGGAGCCGCGTCTACGAAGCGTGCGTGCTCATTGTCATGACAGTAGAGACACAGTAGTTCCCAATTGCTGCCGTCGGATGGGTTGTTGTCGTGGTTGTGATCGCGATGATGCACCGTCAGCTCACGCAGGTTCTCGCGAGTGAACTCGCGGGCGCAGCGGCCGCAGACCCAGGGATACAGCTTGAGGGCCTGCTCGCGATAGCCAAGTTCGCGCTTCAGCCGCTCGGCCTGTGCTGCCGCGACGACGCGATCCAGTCGCGCATGATCGACTTTCTTGCTGCGCATAGAGGGAGTCTCTCCTTACCTTGCAGCGCCAGAGCACAGTGTAGCGCCTGCGGCGGCGCTGTCATGCAGCGAAGCTATAGATGTCCATGGCCAGGATGCGCTCTGTGACGATGTCGAGATGACGCTGCGCCCGCAGCGCTGGATCGGCGGCTCCGAGCGCTGCATAAAGCGGTAGCAGGTGCTCATCGGTTGGGTGGGCGCGTTGAGCCGCTGGAGCCTGCTGACGATAGTTCAGCAAGGCGGCAAGATCGGCTGCTTGCAGACGCTGGAACATCCATTCCTGAAATTCGCGTACATAGGCAGCAGCCGGTTGGTTGCCTCGCCCTGGCTCGAATTCGTACAGGTTGTGGGTCAGGCTGCCGGAGGCAAGTAGCAGCACGTCGTCGCCGATCGCCTCTCGCAAGAGTTGGCCGAGCCGATAGTGGTAGCTTGGGTCGCGGTGGGCATTGATAGACACCGGCACGACCGGGATGTTGGCTTCCGGATACATGGTCTTGAGCGGCACCCAGGCGCCATGATCCAGCCCCCGTCCCGCATCCAGCTGCGCTGGCCAGTCGGCATCGTTCAGGACATGGAAGAGCTTCTGCGCCAGGGCCGGATCGCCGGGAGCGTCGTAGCGCAGCTGATACAGTGCCGCCGGGAAGCCGTAGAAGTCATGAATGGTATTGTGCTGCGCGCCGCTGCCGATAGCGGTGGTTGGCGTAGACCAGTGCGCTGACACTACCACGATGGCACGCGGTCGCGGCAGCTGCTCGCCCATCATCTGCCAGGCGCGGCCGGTAGCACCGCTATCGAGCGCGAGCATGGGGGAACCATGGGAGACGAACAGGGTTGGCAGGCGTGTCATGGCTAGTCCTCCGCAGTTGCTTTCCAGTACCTTAGGGTGTCGCTTATCTGGGATAAATGCATAGATACGACATGCTTTGTCCCGCTGGGAGCCATAATGGACCGCTTTGCTGCCATGGAAGCTTTTGTTGCCGTCGTCGAAGCAGGTAGTTTCGTCGCGGCGAGCGAGCGGCTGGGGGTATCCACCACCAGCGTCTCCCGGCTGGTCTCGACGCTGGAGGCACACCTGGATGCACGTTTGCTGCACCGGACAACCCGCCGCCTTAACCTGACTGACGCCGGCCGCTCGTTTTACCAGGACGCCACTGCGCTGCTGGCCGATCTGGCGGAGGCCGAAGCAGCGGTCAGCGCAGATAACCGGGCAGCCAGCGGGTTACTGCGGGTCAGTGCGCCGGTATCCTTCGGGATCTTGCATCTGGGCGGTCTGTTGGCCCGCTTCCGCCAAGAGCAACCTAATGTCAGCCTGGATCTCAGTCTGAATGATCGAGTGGTCGATCTGGTGGAGGAGGGGCACGACCTCGCCATCCGCATCAGCGGCCAACTGCGGACATCGTCCTTGGTCGCGCGGCCGCTGGCGCCGGTAAGAATGGTCGTCTGCGCTGCTCCGGCTTATCTGGAGCGGTATGGGGTTCCGCAAGTGCCGGAGGATCTCGCCCATCACCAGTGCCTGCTGTACAGCTACGCAGAGCAACCCGATCAATGGAGCTTTTCCGGCCCTCATGGGCTGCGGCAGGTCAGCGTGAATGGTTTTCTGACCGCCAACAATGGCGATGTGCTGCGGGTTGCCGCGCTTGCCGGTGAGGGTATCGTCAGCCAGCCGAGTTTCATCGTCGGCGACGATCTGCTCAGCGGTCGGCTGGTGCCACTGCTGGAGGATTACGCGGCGCCGCCGCTGACCGTATACGCGGTCTATCCAAGCCGGCGGCATCTGGCGGCGAAGGTCCGAGCTTTCGTCGATTTTCTGGCGGGCGCCTGGGGCGATCCGCCGCCCTGGGATAATTGGATAACAACACGAGATTATGGCGGATAGTGGGTTAATGTTTTTCTTATAGTGCTGATTATCTCCTCAGCGGTGGTTGATAGGCTGTTCATCGATTTTTCAGCTCGAAGGCCTGCCTGCATCATGTGGAAAAGTACCACCCATCGCTACGGGATCATTGCCCGCCTGCTGCATTGGAGTATGGCCCTGTTGTTGGCCGCTCTGTTTGTGCTTGGCTGGTGGGCGACGGAGCTGACCTACTACGATCCGCTGTATCGCATCATTCCCAATCTGCACCGGTCGCTCGGCGTGCTGGCAGCATTGCTGATCGTGCTGCGGCTGGCGTGGTTGGTGGTCGACCGCAGGCCGGCTCCGTCCGCAGCGGCCAGCCGTTGGGAGCGCATGGCAGCGCAGTCCGGGCATGCGCTGCTGTATCTGCTGATGGTGCTGGTTCCGCTTAGCGGTTATCTGATGTCCACAGCTGACGGCCGCGGTGTCGATATGTTCGGCCTGTTCGAGCTGCCGGCGCTGCTTGGGCCGAGTTCCGGGCGTGAGGAGTGGGCCGGTCGAGCGCACTATCTGCTCGCTTTTGGCGGTGCCTGGCTGGTGCTGCTGCACGTAGCGGCCGCTTTCAAGCATCAATTCATCGATCGTGACGGCACGTTGCGCAAGATGGTCGGTTAAATCAAGGCTAAACCAAGCTGTCTATTAAAAGAGAAGGAGACAACTCTGATGCGTCTGCACCGTTCCCTGACTACGCTGGCTCTGGCTAGCGGCCTGTTTGCTGCAACTAACGCGCTGGCCGCGCCGGAAACCTACAAGGTGGATGAAACCCACAGTTTCGTGAATTTCAGCATTTCCCACCTTGGCTACAGCTTCCTCAAAGGGCGCTTCAACGACCTCGCCGGTAGCTTTGTCTACGACGCCGACAAGCCGGAAACCAACGCCATCACCATGGAAGTGAAAACCGCCAGCATCGACAGCAACCATGCTGAGCGCGATAAGCACCTGCGCAGCAAAGACTTCCTCAACGTCGACAAGTATCCCGTCGCAACGTTTAAGACCACTGCTTTCGAGCCGAATGGCGACGACGGCGTCCTCACCGGCGACTTGACCCTGCACGGCGTCACCAAGCCGATCAAGGTGGATGTCACTTTCGTCGGCGCCGGTAAGGATCCCTGGGGCGGCTACCGCCGAGGCTATAGCGGTAAGACCACTATCAAGCGCAGCGATTGGGGCATGACCTACAACCTTGGCCCGGCTGCCGAAACCATGGAGCTGGAGTTCGTGATCGAAGGCATGCGCCAGTAACGGTCGAATCCATTCCCTAAAAGCAAAAAAGCGGGGTCATCGGTCCCGCTTTTTTGCTTGTCATCTGCCCGTCTTTTCCGTCAGCAGCACCAGAGCGGCCCGCAGCGGCGCCGGTCTTCCCAGCGCTTTCCCAGTTTCTCATGCAGCGCCCCGGTCCGGCTCCGATTTTCCGAGCAGCCAAAGTTACCGATCGAGCGGAAATCGTCGAGGCGGCGAGTTGGAATGAGCGCGGATTCCTCCGGGTTAATACCAGCCTATGCCAGAGATAAGTGGTCTCTGATGCCGCTGGCTAGCTTCCGCTCCCAAGAGCCGTGTTGGGTGATGCTCCATGTTTTTGAAAAATAAGGGTGTCTTTCTCACGTCAATACGTGGATACTGTATGTTCGTCGCGTATTGTGCGCTTTTTCCGGCCTGTGCGACCGTGCGGGCCTAGGGTCGCGACAGGCAAAAAGGTCCCCCGTCTGGTTCGCGCCCGCAGCGCCCTTCGGGCGCTCTGGTATTGAGGAGACGATTATGCAAGCTTCAGCAACCGCCATTTCTTATGAGAAAGGTCGCTATACGGAAACCTGCGGACCATGCGGTGCGGTATTCGAGGTGATCGTTATCGGCGGGCCGATGGCAAAAAGCTCACAGGAGCAGGTGGAAGAGTATGGTTGTCCGGAGTGTGGCAGGATTTACCGCTGTCGCGGTTCGGAGCCGCCCCGCGTGACCTTGCTGTCCAAACGGACCGATGGCGGTTGATTCCCGACAGGCCCGGAATATCTCCGGCGCCGATCGCTTTCGCTTTTAGCTCTCGAGCGTCTTGCCGAGGCAGGTGCGGCGGTCCAGCCGGTCTGTAGCATGCGAGCATGCAGCCTAGAAAAACTTCTAGAAAATAGAAAAGCCCGTCGGCAGAGCCGGCGGGCTTTTGGTTTTTGGTGTGATCGGCTCAGTTAGGCCGATCTTGCTTACCAGCGCGAGTTGGTGCGGGCACCACCGCCGCCCATCGGCTTGCGATCTTCAGCTTCGTTCACACGCAGATCGC
Source organism: Gammaproteobacteria bacterium (assembly GCA_036278215.1). Classification (GTDB taxonomy): domain Bacteria; phylum Pseudomonadota; class Gammaproteobacteria; order Nitrococcales; family AK92; genus JAAYIK01. Next base: position 12,541 of record DASULL010000325.1, read on the forward strand.
GTCCGCCGAAGTTCTGACCGTTCAGCGCCTGGATTGCCGCCTGAGCATCCTGATCGCCCATCTTAACGAAGCCGAAGCCACGCGGGCGGCCGGTTTCGCGATCGGTCATCAAGCGGACGGATTCCACTTCGCCATGAGCGGCGAACAGATCGCGGACTTCGTCTTCGGTGGCGGTAAAAGGCAGGTTGCCAACATAGATGGACTTCATCTAGCTCATTCACTCTTCAATCAGGCAGTGGCCGGTTTGCTGCCGGCATGGCTGCCATGGAACTATCAAATGGCGCTCCAGCGGACGCGTGTCCTGAGGAGCCACCCGTGCGGCCGAAACCAGTCGTTCTTGGGAATCCAGGGAAGGCGAGGTGGGAGCCTCGGAATCGGCAGGGATTGCGAAAGAGGATAGGTAACGGACCTGCGCAAACAGTACCGGGGTTCCGAGCCAGATGCAATGCAAAAAAGCAACGTTTGCCCTAGGGATTACGGCAGGTAGCGACGCGGCTGCAACTGAGGCAACTGACATGGGCCTTCTGCGGCGGAGGCCCTTATACTTTCAGCTTTTTTGAGCTTGGGGGGATGAAATGCGGTTGTACAGGGTCTTGCTGCGCGGCGAGAATTTTCTCCTCAATCTGACCGGGGAGCCACAGCTGCTGGGCTTTCGGGTGGTCCACTACATCAAGGCCGGCGCGGAAGAAGAGGCTGCACATATCGCGACGATCTTCGTACGCAAGAACCAGCATCTCAGTCGTGCCCTCCTGAACCCGCCGGAAAACCCGACCCGGCTGGTATGCGAATCGGTCCAGCGGGTGTGGTGGCGACGCTCCAGCGAAGATGGCCGTTACAGCTACTGGCTGATGGAGGCCTCCGACGAAATGGGCGGCGATGCGCCGCGGTAGATCGCACACCGCTTCTTTCCCGATCCCAGGCGGCGGTTTTCCGGGCAGCCGCTGGCTGCCTGCGTGACCCGCTCTGCCCGGCCGTGCCAGAAGCTGTAGGCGATCTTCTCTGCGCTTGACCAAGCCAGGGTTGAAAGCTACCGTGGGCGGCCTCCTCAAGAGGTCAGTCCTCACGCCGTCCGGCGGACATTCCCGGCAGTACGAACGAATCAGTACCAAGATGGTCCACTATTAGGTATTATGGTGGCCGACATGATTCGGATTAACCGCGAAACTGACTACAGCGTCCTGATTCTGAGCCTGATGGCGACGGATTCATCGCGCCGTTACAGCGCCAGCATGATCTCGGCAGAGCGTGGCCTGCCGCAGCCGGTCGTGAGCAAGATCCTGAAGCATTTGGTCCGTGAAGGCGTCCTGGTGTCGTACCGCGGGGCAAAGGGCGGTTACGGCCTGGCTCGGCCGCCGGAAACCATCACCATTGCCGATATCGTGGCAGCCATGGAAGGTCCGATTTCGCTGACCCACTGTACCGATGAGGGTCCGAGTGCCTGCCAGTACCACGACGGCTGCGTTGCCAGCAGCAATTGGCGGCGCATCAACCAGGTGGTGCATCAGGCCCTGGATGGAATCAGCTTGAAAGACATGATCACGCCGCTGCCCGGCGGGGCTGCGCGCGAGGCGTACGTACCGCTTACGGCATTGAGCAGATAGGAGCATCGAGATGTCTGCCAGCAGCAAGACAATCGAAGAAATCACTCGCCGCGATTACGAGCACGGCTGGGTGACCGATATTGAGCAGATCATCATCCCGCCAGGCTTGGATGAGGATGTTGTCCGGCTTATTTCTTCCAAAAAGCAGGAGCCCGAGTGGTTGCTCGAGTGGCGGCTGGAAGCATTCCGCCACTGGCTGACCATGAAAGAACCGAACTGGGCGGCGGTCGATTACGACAAGATCGACTATCAGGCGATCTCGTATTACGCGGCGCCCAAGTCCAGCAAGGATCGGCCGCAGAGCCTCGACGAGGTCGACCCTAAGCTGCTGGAGACCTACAAGAAGCTGGGTATTCCGCTGCATGAGTGGGGGACCTTGGCCGGTGTGGCGGTCGATGCGGTCTTCGATTCCGTGTCGGTTGCCACCAGCTACAAGGCCAAGCTGGCCGAGCAGGGCATCATTTTCTGCTCCTTCTCCGAGGCGGCGCGCAATCATCCGGAGCTGGTGCGGAAGTACCTTGGTACGGTGGTGCCGCAGAAGGA
>DASULL010000326.1:0-3741 GCA_036278215.1 Gammaproteobacteria bacterium
GCGGTCTCGACACCTCCGTCATTCTCAAATGGCTGCAAGAAACCTATGAATGCGAGGTGGTGACTTTCACCGCTGACCTCGGCCAGGGCGAGGAGCTGGAGCCGGCGCGGCAGAAGGCGCAGCAGGCTGGGGTGAAGGAGATCTTCATCGACGACCTGCGGGAAGAGTTCGCCCGTGACTTCGTTTTCCCCATGTTTCGCGCCAATGCCGTCTATGAAGGCGAATACCTGCTTGGCACCTCCATTGCTCGGCCCCTGATCGCCAAGCGGCAGATGGAGATCGCTGCCCTGACCGGCGCCGACGCCGTCGCCCATGGCGCCACCGGTAAGGGCAACGACCAGGTGCGCTTCGAGCTCGGCTACTACGCTTTCGATCCGGCGATCAAAGTCATCGCTCCGTGGCGGCAGTGGGATCTGCTCTCCCGCGAAAAGCTGCTGGCCTACGCCGAGCGGAACGGTATTCCGATCGAAGGCCGGCAGCGTACCGGCTCGCCCTATTCCATGGACGCCAACCTGCTGCACATTTCCTACGAGGGCCGTCACCTGGAAGATCCATGGGCGGAGGCCGAAGAGGACATGTGGCGCTGGACGGTGTCGCCGGAAGCGGCGCCCGACAAGCCGACTTACGTCGAGCTGCGCTTCGAGCACGGCGATCCGGTGGCGATCGATGAGGAGCGGCTGAGCCCGGCCGAGCTGCTGGCGCGCCTGAACAAGCTCGGCGGCGAGAACGGCATCGGCCGGCTCGACCTGGTCGAGAACCGCTATGTCGGCATGAAGTCCCGCGGCTGCTACGAAACCCCCGGCGGCACTATTTTGCTGCGGGCGCACCGGGCGATCGAGTCGATCACGCTGGACCGCGAGGTGGCACACCTCAAGGACGAGCTCATGCCCAAATACGCCAGCCTGATCTACAACGGCTACTGGTGGAGCCCGGAGCGTAAGGCCCTGCAGACCCTGATCGACGACACCCAGCGGCCGGTCAACGGCGTGGTGCGGCTGAAGCTGTACAAGGGTAACGTCATGGTGGCCGGCCGCAAATCGGAGAAGGATTCCCTGTTCGACGAGCGGGTGGCAACCTTCGAGGACGACGCCGGCGCGTACGACCAGAGAGACGCCCACGGCTTCATCAAGCTCAATGCACTGCGGCTGCGCACCGCGGCGAAGCGCGGGCGGAACTGAGCTACAGTGGGTCGATAATGGCACGGCCCAGTTCGGGCCGTGCCGTACGATCCGGCGTGCAAACCAGCCCGGCGTGCAGCACAATGCAGCCACCCCCATGGACAGGGCGTGGTCGGGATAACAATTATGATCAAGCGAAGCGCAGCACTGGCTTGGCTGGGGGCGGTTAGCAGCCGCATCCCAAGGGCAGGCGCGCGCGACGGCGTACTGGATAGAAGACTCCAGTTCGAACAGCTCCGCAATCTCTATGCGGTAACCCAGTATGGCTACCGCACCAGCATTATCTTCGCGGTGCTGGTCTTTCTGAACTTTTTTCCGCGCGTGCCGTACGGTTGGCTGCTCGGCTGGTTTCTCGTTACCAGCGGCATCGCCATCGCCCGTTATCTGGCGGCACGTTGGTTCGAGCAGGCCAAGCCGCCGGAGTCGCACTACCAGCGCTGGGCCTTGCTCGGGATCGGGCTGATTGCGTTGCAGGCGCTCAGCTGGATCGGGGTGCTGGGGATGGTCGAGCACACCCGCCACACCATGGACATCGCCTTCGTGGTGTTTCTGCTCTGCGCCCTGTCCTTTAGCGGGCTCACCTTGTTCGGCTTCTTCCTGCCGGCCTATCTGGTATTCGCTGTGCCGTTGTTCGGCGCGCTCTGGATCTGGCTGCTGACAGTCAGCAGCGGGGACTTTCTCTGGCTGGCGGTGACCGTTGCCTTCGGTTCGCTGGCGATCTTCGATTCCGCCAGAAGCTCGTCGCGGCTGATCAGACAGACGCTCGAGCTGGGCTTCGAGCGCGAAGAGCTAGTGCGCCGGCTTGGCGAGGAGAAAGAGCTGGCCGAGGTCACCTTGCGCTCGATCGGTGATGGCGTGCTGACCACTGATATCGATGGCTTCGTTACTTCGCTCAATCTGGTCGCCGAGCGTCTGACCGGCTGGAGCCACGGCGAGGCGCGCGGCCGGCCTTTGAGCGAAGTGCTGCGCTTGCTCGACGAGGCAACCGGCTCGGCCATTCCCGACTTGGTGCGTCTGTGCCGGCACCGGGGAGGGCTGGTGGTGCTGGAGCAGCAAACCTTGCTGTCGCACCGCGCCGGCGAGCGGGAATCGGCAGTCGAGGTGTCGGTGTCGCCTATCCGCGGCCACGACCGCAACATCGGCGGCGTGGTCATCGTGCTGCGGGACGTCACTGAACTGCGCGGCATGGCGCAGGTGGTGTCGTTCCAGGCAAGCCACGATCCCTTGACCGGGTTGGCCAATCGCCCCGCCTTCGAGGCGCGGGTCTGGCAGGCCCTGGAGAGCGCGCGCGATGAGCGGCGCGAACACGCCGTCTGCTACATCGACCTGGATCAGTTCAAGCTGATCAACGACACCTGCGGCCACATCGCCGGCGATGAACTGCTGAAGCAGGTTGCCGAGCTGCTTTCCCAGCATGTGCGCGAAGTCGATATGGTGGCTCGGCTCGGTGGCGACGAGTTTGGGGTGCTGTTGTTTGGCTGCGGCCTGCTCAAGGCGCGCCACACTGCCGAGGGCATTTGCGCCGCCATGCGCGATTTCCGCTTCGAGTGGGAAGGGAAGACCTTCAAGGCGGCGGTGTCCATTGGGCTGGTGCCGCTGGATGCCGACAGCACTCCGACCGGCCTGCTGGCGGCGGCAGACGCTGCCTGCTACATCGCCAAGGAGCGCGGTCGCGGCCGCGTCCATATCGCCCACCCGCGCGACCGCGAACTGGTGGCTCGGCATGGCGAAGTGCAATGGACCATGCATATCCAACATGCTCTGGACCACGATCTGTTCCGGCTGCGCTATCAACGCATCGTATCGTTGGATGGTGCCGGCGAGGCGATGGCGGAAGTGCTGCTCAGCATCGACGACTCGGACGGTGCGCCGGTGGCGCCGGGGCGGTTCCTGCCGGCCGCCGAGCGTTTCAACATGATGCCGAACATCGACCGCCGGGTGATCCAGATGGTGTTCGAGCGAATCCGGCGCGGCGGGCCGCTGCTGGACTCGATCAGCCGCTTCAACATCAATCTGTCCGGCCAATCGCTCAACGATGAGCGCTTTCTCGATCACGTCCTGCAGCAGTTGACGAGCACCGGCGTCGACCCGCGACGCATCGCTTTCGAAATCACCGAGACGGCCGTTATTGCCAACATGACCCGGGCCCGGCGCTTCATCGACGCCCTGCGCAGCAGGGGCTGTGCCTTTGCCCTCGACGACTTCGGCTCCGGCCTGTCGTCATTTGCCTACTTGCGTACCTTGCCGGTGGACTACCTGAAAATCGACGGTCTGTTCGTCAAGCACATGAGCGCCGATGCGATCGACCACTCCATGGTCGAAGCCATCAACCAAGTCGGCCATATCATGGGGATCCGCACCATCGCCGAATCCGTCGAGGAAGAAGCAACCCTGGTGGCGCTGCGGCGGCTGGGAGTCGATTATGCCCAGGGGCATGCCGTTCACAGCCCGGAATGGTTTGACTAATTCGGGGTGGGGATTTACCACCGAGACACAGAGCGCACAGAGGAAGGAAGAGAAAAGGCATTCACCACAAAGGCACAAAGCACACAAAGGAACACAA
>DASULL010000327.1:0-2693 GCA_036278215.1 Gammaproteobacteria bacterium
CATCGAGCTCGCTCTGCGTGATGGCGAAGCGGTCGACCCGCCGCACCAGCGTGTAAAATCCCAGCAGCGCCGTCCAGAAGCCGATGGAGATCCAGGCGAATAGCGCAGCGAAGACGATGACGATGGCGAGTTCCAGCGGCGTGCTGCCTTTGTGCGGCAGAATGCCGGCCATGTAGCCGCTGGTGATGAAAGTAGGCACTACGATCAGCAGCAGGAACAGGCTGCGGCGCACTGCCGCGCGCCGACTCCAGGGCTCCTGTCTGAACTCCTTGCGCCGCATTTCGTCTTACCCGGCCTGCCGGTGGCGACGCTGCAAACCCAGCAGCAGGCTGCGTGCCGTCTTGGCCAGCGGCGCCAGCACATGGTCGAGTAGGAACTGAGGCAGGCTGCGGTCGAGCGGTTCCGGTTGCATCGGCCGGCGTTGCAGCGGTGGCCTGAGCAGGGCCGGCGGCTCCTCGACCCGCTGGGCAAGCAGAGCCTGCAAAGCCGCCATGGCTGCCGGCAGCAGCGCCGCTGGTTGTGTGGCCTGGGCGGTAGCAAGAGCTTGATCGGCCAGCTGGTCGGCCTCCGCCGTCGGCAGCGCCAGTGCCTGCAGATAGAGCAGCAGGCGGGCGCGAGCCGGGTCGCATGGGGCAGGCTGGATGTTTTCAGCGGCTGCGAGTGAGTCCGTGGTGGCGAGTTTCTGCATCGTCACATCCCTATGGTTGCAGCGCGTAGCTCCAGGTCTCGGTCAAGGTATCGTCGCCGTTACGCAGGAAAGCCCGCAGTTCGACCGGCTGGGCATCGTTAGCCTCCAGTACCCGCTTGATTGGGCCGGCTTTGCTGCCGGTTATCTGGAAGACCAGCCGCCAGCCGTCGGTAACCGAATTTTTCATCACCTGCGTTTCCAGCAGGCGGGCGCCCTCGCCGACGTCGACCACCGCTTCAACCGCTGCGTCGGCTGGCAGTGTCCGCAGCACGTTGCCGTCGAACTCGACCATGAACCGGCGTATGTGGTCGTTTTCCCCCTTGGAGGCATGGTGATTATCGACCCGGGTTGCCACCACGTGGCCGGCCGGTACCCGCTGCGGATCGGCTTTGTACCAGTTCATGCGATAGGCGTAAGCAAGCGGCTTGCCCGGCTCGACCTTAGCTTTGGGTACCCAGAAGGCGACGATGTTGTCGTGGAGCTCGTTGGGCGAAGGAATCTGGATCAACTCGACCGAGCCTTCCCCCCAAGCGCCTTTCGGTGTGATCCAGGTGCTCGGCCGGAGGTCGTAGCGAGCCTCCAGGTCGAGGTAGTGGTCGAAGTCGGTGTCTCGCTGCATCAGCCCGAAGCCGCGCGGGTTGGCGGCGATAAAGCTGTTTACCGCTAGCCGCTTTGGGTTTGTCAGCGGCCGCCACAGTCGCTCGCCGTCTTCCATGGTTATCAGGAGGCCATCCGAATCGTGGACCTCGGGGCGGAAATCGTTGACCGGCCGCTGGCTGACGTTTTCGCCATAGAAAAACATGCTGGTCAACGGCGCGATACCGAGCTTGCCGATCGGTTTCCGCGGAAAGACGACGCTGTCGACGTCCAGCACGGTTTCCTCGCCGGGAGTGATCACGAATTTATAGGCGCCTGCGACACTGGGGCTGTCGAGCAGAGCGTACAAGGTCAGCTGGCTGGCACTGGCGACCGGTTTGACCAGCCAGAATTCCCGGAACCAAGGAAACTCCTCGCCGTTTGGTGCGGCCGTGTCCACCGCCAGGCCGCGGGCGGACAAACCGTAGACGTTAGGGGCGCCGATAGCACGGAAATAACTTGCGCCGAGGAACACCGCGACCTCGTCGTAATACTGGTCCGTCTTGATCGGAGCATGAATCCGCAGACCGGCGAAGCCGATATTGGCCGGGATCGGTTCCGGAATGGTGTTCTTGCCGTAGTCGAAGAAGTCGGTGGAGAAGGCCAGCGGCGCTACCTGGCCGTTGTTCACCACGTGAATGGTAACGCCGCGGTCGTAATAGAGGCCGGTATGAAAAAACTGCACCTCGAACGGGAGTTTCTCCTTACGCCATAGCGATTCCGCCGGCTTGAAGCGGATGTCGCGCCATTGATCGTAGCTCAGGTCGCGCAGCCACTGCGGTACCTGCTGCGGCGGCTGGTAGGGCTGAGCCGCTAGTTTCTGCGCTATTGCCGTGACGTTCTCGAAGCCAAAGTCGGCCCCCAGACTGAGCTGTGGCACGAGCAGCAGGCAACCGAGGCTTGCTGCCCGTAGCAAGCGAATACAAAAGCCGTGCAGCGTCCTGGGCAGCACCTGCGTTGTCATCGTCGAGGGTCTCGCTGTGAACTGGCCTGGCATTATGGCTGGCAGCTGCCGTCGCCAAGCGATGAATCGGTTAGTTTCGCTGGAGAACAATAGGGATGCGTGGCGACTTTGCCAATATGTCGTTGAATAACGACGGTTTATTTTGAAGAAGGCGGTTTTCTACGACGCAGCCGGCAACAGGCTCGGTGGCAAGCTGCTTATCAGCCGTGAGCCGGCGTTCTGGGCTCCCGCCCAAGGCCTTGGTCATAGTCGATCTGCGATTGGCCGCCGGCCGCCTGCGACTCGACGAAGTCTCTAAACCGCTCTATGTCTTGCTGGACCATACGCTCCGAGAGGCCGCCTAGCAGGCGCGCCAGGGCCCGGGCTGTTGTCCCGCCCGGCGGCCGATAGTACATATCCACATCC
>DASULL010000328.1:0-7327 GCA_036278215.1 Gammaproteobacteria bacterium
CGATTGCTGTAGAGCGAATGGATCATCAGATGCAGCAGCTGCTGCACTTCGGTTTGAAACTGCAATGTCTCCTGGTTGGTATTTTCCGTCATGCCGATGAGACTCCTTGTTCAACCACGGCGCACTCGACCGGCGCGGAGGCCAATCACGTAGTGCGTGGCGGAAGTCTACCATCGTCGGACTCCTCCGGTAGCGGGAACACCTGGGCACATACCGGATAAAGTAAAAAAAGAGAGGCCTTACGGCCTCTCTTCGCAAACTTCGAACCGGAAAGCTTAGAAGTTGTAGATCACGCCGACGCCGAAGGCTTGCGTGTCTTTACCAGCAGTACCGGTACCCAACGCGTCGCTGATGCCATCGGCATACGGCCGCAGATCCTGATTTGCGTCGTTGGCGATGCGGGAATAGGCCGCATAGGTGGTGAAATTCTTCGCCAGCTTGTAGTCGACGCCGACCGAGATCATATCGGCGCCCTTCTCGTCGGCGTCGTGGTCGAGCAGGTAGTACTGGGCCTTCAGCACCGTCTTGCCCAGCGAATACGCCGCACCGACGCCGTAGGCCGAGCTGTCGTCACCAGTCAGGAGGTCGCTCGCCTGCTGGAACAGGCCGGTCAGCTTGAGGGCGCCGAGCTGGTAGGTCGCGCCGAGGCGGATGATGTTCGCCTCGTCACCGCCAGCAACAATGGCGTCTTCACCGTACACCTGATAGCCGAGGCCGACGTACAGGCCCTTGACGCCGGTGTAGGTCAGCGCCGCCATGTAGCTGAATTGGTCCAGCTCACCGTCTGCAGACTTGGTGCTATTGACGTTCGTGGAATAGGCCAGTTGCGCCTGCAGGCCGGAGAAACCCGGCGTGGTGTACTGGATCATGTTCTTTTCGCGCTCGTCGAACGAGTAACCGTTCAGATCACCGCGCACGCCGTAGCGGATGATATTGCCGTTGTCACCGACCTGGTCGCTGAACAGATCGACCTTGCTGCCGATGTTCTTCACCGGGGTGTCGAACTGACCGGCCTGAATTTCACCGAAGACGCCACGCAAGCCGGCGAAGGTGTTACGGGAGGCCAACTGGCCGCCGCCATGATCAGCGTTATAACCGGCTTCCATCTGATAGAACGCCTGTAGCCCCTCGCTGATATCCATGCTGCCGCGGAAACCGATGCGGCTGGAGTTGCTGGAGAGGTTCAGCGCATCCTCGTCGCCATTGTCCATCTGGTTCAGGGACAGGTGCAGGCGGCCGTAGATCTCCGGCTTGTTGACCTTGATTTCCTGGGCAGAAACGATGGCCGGTGCGGCTAGTGCAGCGGCGAGAGCCAAAGCGGTCAATGAACGCATTATGTATTCCTTGTCACGACGGTTGCTATAAAGAGTAGTCGGCACTCTGCCCGTTTCGACGGGCTGTGCGAAGGATGCAGGCCGAAGGTTAAAAGTTAAGGAAAACAAAATGACCAAACGATGACACTGTAGACTCTTCGCAACATTCCCGCCGACGACACAGCAGCCTGCCCCCGGCGGCAAGGCCGCGACCAGCCTGAGTAGCAACGGCCAGACTACCAATGTTGCAGGTGAGCAATGTTGGTAGTCTGCAACGTCAGGCGATGCCGCCGACCCAAAAACAAAAGCCCCGGTTGTAGCGGGGCTTTTGAGGAAAGTAGAACTGCCGAGCGGGCAGGATCAGAACATGTTGGTCGACTCGATCGGGCCGCTACTCACCGGTGCCGACTGCTCGCGGGCGGTGATGAACTCGCCGGTCACCATCTGCTTGTAGGTCATTCCAGGCCCAACCATGGGGTAGACGCCGGCGTCGACGTCGATCATGACTTCCAGGAAAGCCGGACCGTCGAAGGCGATGAAATCCTTCAGCGCCTGCTCCACCTCTTCGTTGCGGGTCACCCGCACGGCGAACTCGAAGCCGTCGGACTGGGCGGATTTGATGAAGTCCTTGCGGTGCAGCGACTTGTCGGACGCGGCAAAGCGATCCTCGTAAAATAGCTTCTGCCACTGCCGCACCATGCCGTCACCGACGTTGTTGAGCAGCAGCACCTTCACCGGCAGGTTGTAGGTGGTCACCGTTTCCAACTCGCCGAGGTTCATGCGGATCGAGCCATCGCCGTCGACGTCGATGATGATCCGGTCCGGGCAGGCGAAGGCGGCGCCGATCGCCGCCGGCAGACCGAAGCCCATGGTGCCCATGCTGCCCGAGGTCAGCCAGAGGCGCGGCTCGCGGAAATCGAAGTACTGGGCAGCCCACATCTGGTGCTGACCGACGCCGGTGGCGATGATGGCGCGGCCGTCGGTAAGCCGGTTCAGGCACTCGATGACGTAGTACGGCTGGATCTTGTCGCTCTTGCGATCGTAATTCCAGGCGTGTTTTTCCTTGAGCGCGCGGCAGTGCTTGACCCAGAGGTCAAAGTCCTTGGCAAACCCGTTGGCCCGGCCCCACTCGGTGAGCTGAGCCAGGCTGCGGCAAGCTTCGCCGACATGCGCCCACTCCACCCGCTTGACCTTGCCGATCTCGGCAGCGTCGATGTCGATATGGGCTACGGCCTCGGCCAGCGGCGCGAACATCTCCGGCTGGGCGGCAACCCGATCGTCGAAGCGGGCGCCGACCGCGATCAGGAAGTCGCAGTCATCGACCGCGTAGTTGGCGTAGGCGGCGCCGTGCATACCGAGCATGTGCAGGGACAGCTCATCGGTGGTGTCCACCGCCCCAAGGCCCATCAGGGTGGTGACGACGGGAATTTGGAAAGCCTCGGCGAAAGCGCGCAGCTCGGCCGATGCCTCGCCCGAGATAACGCCGCCGCCCACGTACAGCAGCGGCCGGTTGCTGCGCTCCAGCAGCTCGAAGAACTGCTTGCACTTGCGGTCGGACAGGCGCGCGCTACGCAGCGACTCCAACCGCTGGCGATAACCGCGAATCGGCAGCAGCACATCGCCCTGGTAAGGACCGACCCAGTTCTGGATGTCCTTGGGGATATCCACCACCACCGGGCCGGGACGGCCCGAGCGCGCCACCTCGAAGGCAGTGCGCATGGTGGCTTCCAGCTCTTCCGGCTTGGTCACCAGGAACACGTGCTTGGCGCAGGAACCCATGATGTTGACGATCGGCGCTTCCTGAAAAGCGTCGGTGCCCATGGCGGCGGTCGGCACTTGGCCGGTGATCAACACCACCGGCACGGAGTCGGCCATACAGTCGCGGATCGGAGTAACGCAGTTGGTCGCGCCCGGCCCGGAGGTCACCATGAACACGCCGACCTTGCCGCTGGCACGCGCATAGCCGGCCGCCATGAAACCGGCGCCCTGCTCGTTGGCGGGCACGATCAGCTTGATCTGCTCTTCCGGGGCACGGCCTTCCAGCGCGTTGAAGCTGAAAATCGCGTCATAGGTGGGCAGTATCGCTCCGCCGCTATAGCCGAATACCGTGTCCACTCCCTCGTCGGCCAATACCTGAACGATAATATCCGCGCCGCGCATGGTCTGGCCGGAAAGTGGATGCTGCTTAGGATTCTGCTTGCTGGTCATCGGGCGATCTTTGCACTAAGTGGAGGACAACTGCGCATGATACGGTGCTTATCGGCGGGCAAACAAGTTAACCGTCCTCGCCATCGAACTTCAATGCCGCAGAATTCACGCAGTAGCGCAGCCCGGTCGGCGGCGGACCGTCCGGAAAGACATGTCCCAAATGGCCGCCACAGCGGGCGCAGAGGATCTCCGTGCGCTGCATACCGTGACTGGTATCCGGCGCTTCTTCGATATTGGCAGGGTCGACCGGCTGCCAAAAACTCGGCCAACCACTGCCCGAATGGTACTTGCTGGTGGAGCTGAACAGGGGGTTACCGCAACCGGCACAGCGATAGCTGCCCTTACCGTCGTAATCCTCGTATTCGCCGGTAAATGCCCGCTCGGTACCTTTCTGGCGGAGGATGCGATACTGCTCCGGCGTCAGCTCACGGCGCCACTCCTCGTCGGTTTTGCGAATTTTCTCCATCGATCGGCTCCTTTCTCGCGGCGCAAGGCGTCCGCTATGCACAATAGACGTTTTCGATTTGCCGCGGTTCAGTTGTCGACCGCAGCGACCAGCGCCGGCAGGATCTGGCCGGCAGCGCCACGCAGGCTGAACGACGCGTCCGGCGTCAGCGGCGTTGCCTCAGGGTTGATCTCCACCACCGGTATTCCTGCCTGCAAGGCCCGATACGGTAGCTGAGCGGCTGGCTGAACCAGCGAGGATGTGCCAATGCTGAGCACCAGATCGGCCGCTGCCACGGCCCGTTCCGCCCGAGCAAACGCGTTCGGCGGCAACATCTCACCGAACCACACCACATCCGGGCGCAGATAGGCCGCACACTGGCCGCAGCGCGGCACCTCGCCAGGCACCTCCTGCCACTCATCCACCAGTACACCCTCCGCGGAACAGCGGGTACGCATGATGTTGCCGTGCAGCTCGATGACTGCATCGCTACCGGCCCGCTGGTGCAAGCCATCGACGTTTTGCGTGACCACCACCAGGCCCGGCCGCCGTTGAGCCCACGCCGCCAGGGCGCGGTGGCCGGCGTTCGGCTCGACCTGCGCCATCAACTGGCGCCGCATAACATACCAGTCCCACACCCGCTGCGGGTTACGAACAAAGCCTTCCGGCGTAGCCAGTTCGGCCGGGTCATACTGCGCCCAGAGCCCGCGCTGGGCTTCTCGGAAAGTCGGCACGCCGCTCTCGGCGGAGATGCCTGCGCCGCTGAGCGCCACGACCCGCCGGGCCTGCCGCAGCAGCTCCACCAGATCGGCATCGAGCACCGCCATTGAATCGGTCATGTCCATACATCTCTCCCTGCGTTCCGCAATGGCATACAATAAGCGCCCTCTTTCGCCCCCCAACTGAGCAGGTATCCATGAGCGAGATCATACTCATCAACATTTCCGGCCAGGACAAGCCGGGGCTCACCGCCTCTCTGATGGGCATTCTTGCCGAATATAATGTCGGTGTACTGGATATCGGCCAGGCGATGATCCATGAGACTCTCTCGCTGGGCATGCTGCTGGAGATTCCTGACAAGGAAAAGCTCTCACCAGTACTCAAGGACGTGCTGTTCCACGTCCACCATCTTGGCATGCAGGTACGCTTCACTCCGGTCAGCGCGGAACGCTACAGCGAATGGGTGGGCGGCGCCGATGCGCCACGCTATATCGTCACCCTGCTGGGCCGGCGCATCACCGCCGAACAGATTTCGCGCATCGCGCGGGTCATCAGCGACAACACGCTCAACATCGAAGATATCCTGCGGCTGTCCGGCCGTGCCCCGCTGCACAAAGGCGGCGAGACGGCGCGCGCCTGCGTCGAGCTATCGGTGCGCGGCTATCCGCTCGATCTCGACAGCATGAAGGAGCGCTTCATGGAGATCTCGCAGGAGCTTGGAGTCGACATCAGCTTCCAGGAAGACAACATCTACCGGCGCAACCGCCGGCTGGTGGTGTTCGACATGGATTCGACCCTGATCCAGCAGGAAGTCATCGATGAGATTGCTCGGGAAGCCGGCGTCTATGACGAAGTCAGCGCGGTAACGGAGCTGGCCATGCGCGGCGAACTGGACTTCAAGCAGAGCCTGACCCGGCGGGTCTCCCTGCTCGAGGGGCTGGATGAATCGGTACTGGAGCGGGTGGCCGAGCGGCTGGTACTGACCGAAGGCGCCGAACGGCTGATTCGGGCGCTGCGAACCTTCGGCTACAAGACTGCCGTCATCTCCGGCGGCTTCACTTACTTCGGCAAGCGCCTGCAGGAGAAGCTCGGCCTGGATTACATGCATGCCAACGAACTCGAGATCCGCGACGGCCGGCTCACCGGGAAAGTCCTCGGCGGTATCATCGACGGCCAGCGTAAGGCGGAACTGCTGAAAGACATCGCCGACAAGGAGCAGATCAACCTCGAGCAGGTAATCGCCGTCGGCGATGGCGCTAACGATCTGCCGATGCTGCGTGTCGCCGGTCTCGGCATTGCCTTCCACGCCAAGCCATTGGTCAAGCGCAGCGCCCGCCAGTCGATTTCCACGCTGGGGCTGGATGGCATCCTGTATCTGATGGGGGTCAAGGATACCGATACGCCAGGATGATGAGTACGCCGGCGGCGGGTTGTCGTAGCCAACGAGCCTAGACACCTCACCCGCCGGTTAAATTGGCGGCCGCGCTGCCTAACCGCAGATCAATTGCTGTTCGAAGCTGGCGGCGAAATTCTGCCGTAGGTACTCCACCAGACACTGGACTGCCCGCGGAATCTGCCGCGCCCACGGCCTGATCGCGTACAACCGGCCGCCGAAGAAGCCGACTGGCTTCCAGCCCGGCAACACCTCCAGCAGACGTCCCTGCCCCAATTCGTCCAGAGCGGTGAAGTCGGGCAGCAAGCCGATGCCAAGCCCGCCCCGGACCGCCTCGCGCAGCACTTCGCTGTTATTGGCTTTTAAACGTCCACGCACCGGCACGCTCAACCGCTCGACGCGCTTGCGGCCAAGCTCTTTTTCGAAGCTCCAGCTCTGCGCAGAGCCGTGGCGTAGGTACATCAAACACTCATGGGAACTCAAATCGCGCGGATGCGCCGGCGCCCCGTGCCGTTCGAGGTACTCTCGGCTGGCCACCAGGAGGGAGCGCGACTCCCGCAGAACCCAGGCGACGTGCGTTTCCGGTACGGTGTGGGCGTGGCGAATCGCGAGATCGAAACCCTCCTGGGCTAGATTCACGAAGCGGTCGGTCAGGTCCAGGTCGATGCGAATCTCCGGGTACTGCCGCAAGAACCCTGGCAGCATGGGCGCGATTCGTTGCCTGCCGAGCGCCACCGGTGCGCTCACGCGCACCAAGCCGCGCGGGTTGCCAGCTAGGTCCTTGACGCTGTCCAGACTCTGTTCGATGCGCGCGAACGAAGGCAGGGTGTCTTCGACCAACTGCATGGCCGCTTCGGTCAGCACCACCGAGCGCGTCGTCCGGCGCACCAGCGGCACCCCGATAGCACTCTCCAGATTGCTAATGCGCATGCTCACCGAGGCCTTGGAAACGCCGAGCAGCCGCGCCGCCTGGGTAAAGCTGCGCGCCTGAGAGAGCACCGTCAGCAAGTGCAAGTCAGCGAGTACGGGAGCGATTTGTTTAGAAGACATGATCGGCGCGGTCGCCTCTGCGCAGGCCTATTGTTCAATATAGTGAACAATGTAATCACTTATTAGCCATTGTAAAGCCCCGCCCCGGCGCCCTAGGCTGGAACCCAATCTTCCCGGCAAATGGAAACTAAAAACATGGACCCATCGACCTCTTTATCGCAGCTGGCCCAGGCCCGCTTGGTTCAACATTGGATCGAC
>DASULL010000329.1:0-5889 GCA_036278215.1 Gammaproteobacteria bacterium
AAGATGCTGGGCCATCCTGGTTAGCTCTAAATATACGCGGAGGCTTGCGTATGCGTCATTGGCTGCATAGAGAATTTGGGGCTTCGACAGCGGACTTGCAGCCCAATTCGAAGTCGTCAGTTTCTTTGACTTTTGTAGGTACTGGCCAAGCACAATGGCCACCGCTGCCTGAAGTCCAACTTGCTGCCGGTAGCCGAACCGACGAACAACTGCCGACAACTCTACTGTTGAGCGCAGCTTGGCTCCCAGCTTTCTGTAGATCGGTCCGCGATCTGACTTGAGGCCGAACCCGACCTTAATGATCTCTTCTGACTGGATGACCTCAGTAAGAAGCTCATAGCTAGGCGCGTGGTTTGGCGTAAATAGGAAAGCGTGATCTTGTGTTGCCACCTGCAGAACATGCGGGCCAGTACTGGATTGATTTTGTGCAAAAATCGGCTTGCTCTCAGTGTCAAAACCGATATGGGTGGACTTGCTGAGCTCGCTATGTGCGAAGTTCAAGTCATCTCGGGAGCGAACTAGATAGATTCGATCCAGCGGCAACCCGCTGAACTTTGGAAGTTCGCGCATTGCGTCTTTTGTCGGTCTTTCAAGGTACTGGCGAACTTGCATATCGGCCTAACGCCCTGGCTGAGCCGCGCGCGTTAGCGCGTCGGCTCCAGCCAGATGTTAGGTTTTCTTGGCTTTAATCGCTTTTGCTAAGTGCTCACGCCTCTTGGCCAGCGCCAGCTGTGCCTCTTCGAGGGCAGGAAGGAAGGCTCCTGTTAGTGGCCCACTATCCACGATGTGCCGGCTCAGGCCGCGGAGAACCGCCTCAAGATCATCGATGCTTTCTTGCTGCTGCGCAGTCTTTAGCCGCGCGCGAATGGCAGCATAGACGGCCGGCTGAAAACCGCCCGCATGAGGAGAACTTTGAATCCACTCATCTAGCTGCGCCTCAGAAGCAGCGATCTTCCCTTTGAGCCAGTCGAGCTCAGCCATCGCTTGTTCCACCAAACCTAACTATAAATAGACACCACAAGTGGTGTACTTTTTTACACCACTTGTGGTGTCTAATCTGACAAAAAGACTGCTAAGCCTTTGATCTAAGTATTTATGGCGATAGTTATACACCATATAAGCGAAAAATGAAGAGGACTAAGATCATCGCGCTTTCGTCTTGTGTATGTGATTGACTCTGAGAGTCTGCTTATATCTCAGCGAGGTTCGCCTGTGCGGCGAGACGGGAAGGGCCGAAGGCGCCGTGAATCTTCGCTTTAGAGGACGCTATAAACCCAGGCGATAAAGGCCGAATCAGGCCACAAGACACCCCGGTGTATAGTCGGACGAGGACAGCGGGCGCCCTCTGACTCGAACCTGGATCGCCTGCAGCGTTCCCAATGCGCTCTGCGAATCGGTCTTTTGGTTACTTTTCTCTGGGCACGCAAAGAAAAGTAAGGCGCCCAGAAGGGCGCAACAGGCAGCATAAATGCCGCGCCACTAAAGCGACAGAGAGCACCGCTTAGCTTCGGCCCTAATGCAACGGCAGAAGCGGCTCAGCGCTCCCTACGCATGGTCAACGATCTGCGTCACTCCCGCCTTGCGCGCGCAGTGGGCGCAACAGTAGAAGGTCCCCTGCGCCTCTATGCCGTGGCCGATGATCCGGCAGCCGCAGTGCTCGCATATCGGGGCGAGCTTGTGGATCGCGCACTCGAAGCTGTCGAACACGTGCTTCTGGCCGGCGGTGATCACCTCGAACGCCAGATCGTAGTCGTTGCCGCACACTTCACAGGTCGCCATCGCTCCTCCTCGTTTCCTTTGCCCCCATATCACCTTTCTCGGACCTGCCAGGGTTTGTGCATCTGCGGCCAGGGCGGAGCTAACTCAAGCAGCGGAGCCCAGCCAGGCGGCGACCCGGCGGCCGGGGAGAATCGAAGCCGCGGGGTGGGCAGTGGCCATGCCGGATTCCGGACGATCCAACGAGATACCTGGGGAAGCGATCCGTCTCTTCCTTTGCGGCGACGTCATGCTTGGCCGCGGCATCGACCAGATCCTGCCGCAGCCCAGTCGCCCCGAGCTGTTCGAGCCCTACGTCAGCGATGCCCGCGACTATGTCGCCCTGGCGGAAGCGGTCAGCGGCCCCCTGCCCCGCGCCGTCGACTTCGATTATGTCTGGGGCGACGCGTTGGTCGAGTTGGCTCGCCGCGCGCCTGAGCTGCGGCTGATCAATCTGGAAACCAGCATCACCGCCAGCGAGGACTATTGGCCCGGCAAGGGGATCAACTACCGGCTGCACCCGGCCAACTTGCCTGTGCTCAGCGCCGCCGGCATCGACTGCTGTGCGCTGGCCAACAACCACGTTCTGGACTGGGGCTATGCCGGCCTGAGGGAAACCCTGGCCAGTCTGGAGGCGGCCGGTATAGCCGCAGTCGGTGCCGGCGAGGACGATACAGCGGCCGAGCGGCCGGCGGTCTTCGAGCTGGCGGCCGGCCGGCGCGTCCTCGTGTTCGCCTGTGGCGATGAAAGCAGCGGCATCCCACCCGACTGGGCGGCGGGCCCGGCGCAGCCCGGCGTCGCTCTGCTGGCCGACCTGTCGGTGGCGAGCGCGGAGCGGCTCGGCCAGCGGATCGCCGCGATCAAGCGGCCCGGAGATGTGGTGGTGGTTTCCATCCACTGGGGCAGCAACTGGGGCTATCAGGTGCCGGCGTCCCAACGCAGCTTCGCCCATGCCCTGATCGACCGGGCCGGGGTCGATCTGGTCCATGGCCACTCGTCGCACCATCCACGCCCCATTGAGGTCTACCGCGGCCGGCTGATCCTGTACGGTTGCGGCGACTTCCTCAACGACTACGAAGGCATCGCCGGCTACGAGGCCTTCCGCGGCGATCTCGGCCTGATGTATTTCGCCGCGCTCGCGCCGACCGATGGCCGGCTGCTGGCGCTCAGCATGTGCCCGATGCAGATCAGGCGCTTCAGGGCGCAGCGCCCTTCCCCGAAAGACATCACTTGGCTGGACGGCCTACTGCGCCGGGTGAGCGAACCCTTCGGCACGGCCACCGCAGCGGCACCGGATCACAGCCTGACCCTGCGCTGGCGGGAGAGCGCGGCATGAGCAGGATCTGCAGCGCCGCGCGGCGGCCACAGCGGCAAGGAGACCTTGCATGATCACGTCCAGGCTCAAGCAATTGCTGGAACAAAGCGGCGTCCGCTACCACGGCATCCCGCACCTGACCGCTTATCGCGCCGACCACACTGCTCTCGCCGCCGGCCTGCCTTCCGAGGAGTTCGCCAAGACTGTGCTGGTCAAGGCCGACGGCCGGCTGTGCATGGTCGTGCTGCCGGCTGACCACCAGGTGCAACTGGAAACTTTGCGCCGGAAGCTCGGCGCCGAGACGCTGGAGCTGGCCAGTGAACTGGAGGTCGGCCAAGCCTTCCCGGACTGCGAAACCGGCGCCATGCCGCCGTTCGGCCGGCTCTATGGCATGGAAGTATTCGTCAGCCCGGCGCTGCGGCGAGGCGAACAAATCGCCTTCAACGCCGGCAGCCACGACGAGGCGGTGCGGATGTCTTACCGCGACTACGAGCGGCTGGCGCAACCGCGCCGGCTGCAGATGTAACAGCCAGGAGATGGGCATGGCTACCGGAACGGATATCGGCCACCACATCTGGTTGACCAAATACCGCTACCAGCCACCCGGCGGGCCGCCGGAAGCGGACATCCAGGCCAGCTGGCGGCGGGTGGCCCAGGCCGTCGCCGCCGTGGAGCCGAGCGAGCAGCAAACCTGGGCGGAACGTTTTTACGCCCTGCTGGAGGGTTTCCGCTTCCTGCCCGGCGGCCGCATCCTCGCTGGCGCCGGCACGGCGCACCGGGTGACCCTGTTCAACTGCTTCGTCATGGGCGTGATCGAGGACTCGCTCGACGGGATCTTCGACGCCCTCAAGCAGGGCGCCCTGACCATGCAGCAGGGTGGCGGGGTGGGCTACGATTTCTCCACCCTGCGCCCGGCCGGCAAGCGGGCTCAGAGCACCGGCATGATCGCCTCGGGGCCGGTGTCGTTCATGCGGATCTGGGACAGCGCCTGCGCCACCCTGCTCTCCACCGGCATGCGCCGCGGCGCGATGATGGCCACTCTGCGCTGCGACCATCCCGACATTGAAGCCTTTGTCGCCGCCAAGGCGGACCCGCGCGAGCTGCGCCACTTCAACTTGTCGGTGCAAGTAACCGGCGATTTCATGGCGGCGCTGGCGGCGGACGCCGACTGGCCGCTGGTCTTTCCCGACGCCGGCGCCGGCGAAGCGGTCGAACGGAACTGGCCGGGACAGAATGGCCCGGTGCGCTGCCGGGTGCATCGCCGCCTGCCGGCGCGCGTGCTGTGGCGGCAGATCATGGAAGCCACCTATCGCTACGCCGAGCCGGGGGTGCTGTTCATCGACCGGATCAACCGGTTCAACAATCTCGGCTACCGCGAGCACATCAGCGCCACCAATCCCTGCGGCGAAATCCCGCTGCCGCCCTATGGCGCCTGCAATCTGGGCTCGCTCAATCTGCCCCGTTTCGTTCGCGCGCCATTCACATCGGCGGCGAGCCTGGACTGGCCCGCTCTGGAGGCGGCCGCGGCGCTGGCCGTGCGCTTCCTCGACAACGTCATCGACGCCTCCGGCTTCCCCCTGCCGCAGCAGGCGGAGCAGGCCCGCGGCAGCCGCCGCCTGGGATTGGGCGTGACCGGACTAGCGGATGCGCTGATCCTGCTGGGACTGCGCTACGACAGCGAGGCCGGCCGGACGCTGGCGGCGGAGGTTCTGCGGCGGCTGCGCGATACTGCCTACGCCGCTTCCTGCAACCTGGCGCAAGAAAAGGGCCCGTTCCCCTTTTTCGACCGCGACCGCTACCTCGACGGCGATTACGTTGCCACTTTGCCGCCGGCGATCCGCAACGCCATCGCCAGCCAAGGCCTGCGTAACAGCCATCTGCTCGCCATTGCCCCAACCGGCACCATCAGCCTGCTGGCCGGCAACGTCTCCAGCGGGATCGAGCCGGTTTATACCGCCCGCCATGAACGCGACGTGTTGAGCTCGGACGGCCAGCGAACCCGCTTTACCCTGGACGACTGGGCCTGTGCTCTTTGGCAGCGGGAGCATGAGGGGACGCCGCCAGCGCTGGTCACGGCCCACGAGCTGGCGCCGGCCGACCATCTGAAGATGCAGGCGGCCCTGCAGCCTTACGTCGACAGCGCCATCTCCAAGACCATCAATGTGCCCGAGTACTATCCATTCGAGGAGTTCTGCCAGCTCTACCAGCTGGCCTACGACTGGGGCCTGAAGGGCTGCACTACCTTCCGCCCGAACCCGGTGACCGGTGCCATATTGGGCCCCGACAGCGGCGATAGCGGCGAGGCCAGCCATTGCTGCCACGTCGAGCGCGAGGGGGATTAAGCGCCCCTAGCAAAACCCTGGGCCAACGGAACGCTAGCGTGCCGAGGCCTGAGCGGCGGTAAAGCAAGCAGC
Organism: Gammaproteobacteria bacterium; assembly: GCA_036278215.1. Lineage (GTDB taxonomy): Bacteria > Pseudomonadota > Gammaproteobacteria > Nitrococcales > AK92 > JAAYIK01. The sequence goes on from DASULL010000329.1 coordinate 5,485, forward strand.
CTTCGGCTGCGCGGGCCGGCTGTCGCGGGCACCCTGTGGTAGGACCCCTAAAGGGCCCAATGGCCCTTTAGGGCCGAGACGGCCGCGGCAGCGGCCGAACATCTCGCTGCCACTGCAAGTGGCTTATGTGCCGGCCTACCGGCCGGTGTCGCGGCTGAAGCCGCTCCTACAGGGGAAGAGCCCGATATGACCGCGCTAGGGTTTTGTTCGTGCTTTTAAGTGCCTCTAAGCCGGCGGCGCGGCAGCGATTGGTCGGTCGGCGACGATACGGCCGTCGACCAGCTCGATGATGCGGTCGCAGCGAGCCGCCAGTTGCGGAGCGTGGGTGACGATCAGGAACGCGGTGCCGCGCTCGCGGTTGAAGCGCCGCAGCAACGCGAACACCTCGTCGGCGGAGGCGGTGTC
>DASULL010000330.1:0-6144 GCA_036278215.1 Gammaproteobacteria bacterium
GATCACTTTTTTGTTGGGGAAGCGGGCGCCGATGGTGGAATCGAACATCTGCGCGTTGCGGCTGTAAGCGCTCTCGCCCTTGCTGATGACGAACGGTGCGCGGCTCATGCTCTCGACGCCGCCGGCCACGAACAGGCTGCCTTCATTGCAGGTAATCGCCTGCGCCGCGTGGGCCATGGCGGCAAGGCCGCTGCCGCAGAGGCGGTTGACGGTCAGGCCGGCAACGTCCACCGGCAGACCGGCTAGCAGACCGGCGTGGCGGGCAACGTTGCGCGCATCTTCGCCAGCTTGGTTAGTGCAGCCGGCAATCACATCTTCGATGGTGGCAGGATCGAAGTTGTTGCGCTGAACCAGCGCGCGGATGACCTCAGCCAACAGATCGTCGGGGCGGACCGAGGCCAGGGCCCCGGCGTGGCGGCCGAACGGCGAGCGCAGGCCGTCATATATATAGGCGTTCAGCATGCTGGTTTCTCCACTACGTCACGTTCGTCGGATTAAGGGTGCTGATGTGTCCCTGAGATATCCGTTGATTCGGCCGCCGATCCTGAAGCGATTCCTGCGTGTACGCAAGGCTCTAAGGCCGCTTGCGTCGCGCTTGTCCGCAATGCGGAATGGCGTTCCGCAAACTTGACACACAGAATAGGCCGTGACACATTTCGATGCAAACCCGGCAAGACCGATTTCGGTGCCGTAGCCGAGGAATCTCGCATGAGCGACACCAAAAAAACCGACAAAAGCCGCAATTTTGTGACGGCGCTGGCTCGAGGGCTGGATATCCTGCGGGCGTTCGAGCCCGGTTATACGCTGCTTGGAAATCAGGAGCTCGCAGAGCGCACTGGTTTACCGCGGCCGACTATATCACGCCTGACATATACGCTGACCGAGCTCGGTTATCTCAGTTATAACGCCCGCTTGGCGAAGTACTCGCCGGCAGCCGGCGTGCTGTCGCTGGGCTATGCCTGCCTGGCGAGTTTCGGTGTGCGCCAAGTAGCGCGGCCGATGATGCAGGAGCTGGCGCAGGAGCTGGATATTTCGGTCGCGCTCGGTACTCGCGACCGGCTGCAGATGATCTATTTGGAAAACTGCCAGGGGCAGGGCGCGCTGACGATCCGGCTGGATATCGGTTCGCGCATTCCGCTGGCTACCACTGCCATGGGTCGAGCACTGTTGGCGGTCGTGCCGGAAGTGGAGCGGGCATACCTGCTCGATCGTATGCGTCGTCACTTCGGCGCGGAGTGGGACGAGGTAAAGGCGGGTATCGAAGCAGCGGTCGAGGAATACAGCCTGCGGGGATATGTCAGCTCACGCGGCGACTGGTCGCACGATGTCAACGCAGTCGGTGTGCCGCTGGTCCTGCCCGACTCCACGGTAGTCGCTTTCAATTGCGGCGGACCGTCTTTTCTGCTGAATCAGCAGCGCCTGGACGAGGAGCTCGGCCCCAGGCTGCGCAGCATGGTGCACAGCGTCAGCAGAATTCTTTCCCGCGTATAACCCGGGCACAACGGAATACAAAGTATTTTAGGAGTCTCAGCATGATCCGTGATCAGGAAACGCTCAACCAGTTGCTCGATACCGTATCGCGGTTTGTCCGCGAGCGACTGGTGCCGGCGGAAGAACGTGTGGCCGAAGAGGACGCCATCCCGGCGGACATCCTGCAGGAGATGAAGGATCTCGGCCTGTTCGGCTTGTCGATCCCGGAAGAGTACGGCGGTCTCGGCCTGACCATGGAAGAGGAAGTGCTGGTAGCGTTCGAGATCGGCAAGACCTCGCCGGCTTTCCGCTCCATTTTCGGCACCAATAACGGTATCGGCGCGCAGGGCATCCTGATCGACGGCACTGAAGAGCAGAAGCGGAAGTACGTGCCCAAACTCGCCACCGGCGAACTGATCGGCTCGTTCTGTCTGACCGAGCCCGATGTCGGCTCCGACGCCGGCTCCCTGAAAACCCGCGCCGACCGCGACGGCGATTACTACATCCTGAACGGTACCAAGCGTTTCATCACCAACGGCCCGGAAGCGGGGCTGTATACGGTAATGGCGCGCACCGACCAGAACATCAAAGGTGCCGGCGGCATCACCGCCTTCATCGTCGAAGGCGACACGCCCGGCCTGATCCGCGGCAAGCCGGATCGGAAAATGGGTCAGAAAGGCGCGCACACCTGCGACATCATTTTCGAAAACTGCCGGGTCCCGGCGGCCAACATCATTGGCCTGAAGGAAGGGCAGGGCTTCAAGACGGCGATGAAGGTACTCGACCGCGGCCGGCTGCACATTTCCGCAGTCTGTACCGGCGTGGCCGAGCGACTGATTCAGGATGCCCTGAACTACGCCATGGAGCGCCAGCAGTTCGGCAAGCCGATTGCCGAGCACCAGCTGATCCAGGCGATGCTGGCCGACAGCAAGACCGAAGCCTACGCCGCTCGCAGCATGGTGCTGGATGCAGCGCGCAAGATGGACGCCGGTGAGAACGTCAGCATGGAAGCCGCCTGCTGCAAGCTGTTCTGCTCGGAGATGGTCGGGCGGGTAGCCGACCGCGCCGTGCAGATTCACGGCGGTGCCGGTTATATCGCTGACTACGCCGTTGAGCGGTTCTATCGCGACGTCCGGCTGTTCCGTATTTACGAGGGCACCACCCAGATCCAGCAAATCGTCATTGCCCGCAACATGGTCCGGGAGGCCCAGGGTTAATGCTGGCACCGGATGAGCTGATCAACGGCCGTTGGGCCAGTGAGATCACCGCATCGTTGCCGGAGCGGGTGCATCTGGCGGTAGCCGAGTGGATAGAACGGAGTCCGGAGGCGGAGGCGCTGGTCGACCACCAAGTCCGCTGGAGCTACCGTGAGCTGGGCCAGGCCGTGGCCGAGGCGCGGCAGTGGCTGCAGACCCAAGGGTTGCGGCCCGGCGACCGGCTGATGCTGGTCAGCGAGAATGGCCGTGCTCTGGCTGCGCTGCTGCTAGCCGCCAGTCAGCTGGATGTTTGGGTGGCGATCATCAATGCCCGGCTGGCGCCGAACGAAATCGACGCCATCCGCGGCAACTGCCAACCCCGGCGGGTGCTGTATACCGTCGATATTTCGCTGGAAGCGGCTGAGCACGGCAGGCGCCATGGCGCCGAGGAAGAGGAGGTCGGGCGGCTGGGTCGGCTGGCAGTCGGGCCGCTGGACGAGACCTCGGAAGCGGCGCCAGTGGAGGCAAGCGGCGCCGATCAGGTTGCCGCCATGATCTACACTTCCGGCACTACCGGCACGCCGAAAGGAGTGATGCTGACCCATCGCGGCCTCCTCTACATCGGCCGGGTCGGCGGTGGCATGCGCAATCTACGGCCGGGGCGGCACGTCTACGGCGTGCTGCCGACCTCCCATGTGTTCGGCCTGTCGTCGGTATGCATCGGCTCCCTGGCTAACGGTGCCTGCCTGCACACGGCGCCGCGGTTCGAGCCAGGGGCGCTGGTGGAGGCGCTGGAACAGGAGCCGATCGCCGTGTTGCAGGGCGTGCCGGCCATGTACGCGCGTGCGCTGGAATATCTGGCTCGCCGCGGCGCCCCGCTGCGGCCGAAGGCGCTGGAATACATGTCGGCCGGTGGCGCACCGCTGGATCTCGATCTCAAGCACCGGGTCGAGCACGTGTTCGGCTGCACCCTGCATAATGGCTACGGCCTGACCGAGGCGAGCCCGACCATCAGCCAGACCCGGATCGGTGAACATCACGACACCACCACCGTCGGCAAGCTGCTGCCAGGCCTGGAGGCCCGCCTGCTCGACCACAAGGGCAATGACGTGGCGCCGGGCGAGGTGGGCGAGCTGTGGACGCGCGGCCCCAACTTGATGAAGGGGTATTTCCGCAACCCACAGGCGACCGCCGAGGTCCTGACCGAGGATGGCTGGCTCAACACTGGTGATCTGGCCCGCTTCGACCAGGCCGGCAATCTGTTCATTGCCGGCCGTTCGAAGGAGCTGATCATCCGCTCCGGTTTCAACGTCTACCCGCCCGATGTCGAGGCGGTGCTGAACTCACACCCGGACGTAACCATGTCGGCGGTAGTCGGCCGGACGGTGCCGGGCAACGAGGAAGTCATCGCTTTCGTGCAGCCGGTGGAGGGCTCCGGGCTGACGCCGGAAGCGTTGAAGGAGTATGCGGCCGAGCGTTTGTCGGGCTATAAGCGACCATCGCACATCGTGTTCATGGACGCGTTGCCGGCGACCGCGAGCGGCAAGATTCTAAAGAGCCGGCTCGCCGCTCAAGCTGCGCAGATCGGTAAAGACTGAACGGTAGTCGATCCTGAGACTGGGCGGCGGTTCCGCCGCCCATCTTCCACGTAAGCCTCGGCTATGGTGCAAGCGTGACGGCAGTCCTGCGATGGCATGATGCTCCAGTGCGGGTGCAGCTTGCGGCTGCCAGCCTGCCGGTGGTGTTGGTAACGACCCTACTGCGGTCGTTGGGCTTGATCGAGACGCTGGCTTTAGTCGGCCATGCGGCGCTAGTGGTTTACGTGCTGGCCGAATGGTCGCGACTGCCACGCATCAACCGCTTCCTGCTTTGGGCTGCAGTGGCGAGCGCAGCGCTGCTGCCGGTGTTCGTCGCCGAGCCGCTCCCAGTGCTGCACGAAGCGTTCAATCGCGCCGCCTACTACGCCACATTCGTCACCGCGCTGGCGTTTCTACGGGAGGCGGCCGCCACATCCCGGCTGGTGCGCGAGTGCGGCTACCTGATCATCAATCAGCCGCCGGCTAAACGCTATGCGACGCTTTCGGCCGGCTCGTTGCTGTTCGGCATCATTCTTAATATCGGCGCCGTCAATTTGCTCGGCGTCATGACCTCTCGCAGCAATACTCTGCGGATGGCGGGTGGTAATTCCGCCATCCGACAAGCACGCAGCCGGCGGATGACGCTGGCGCTGCTGCGCGGTTTTGCGCTGACTCCGCTGGCCTCGCCCTTTTCGATCACCCTGGTGGTCGTGCTGTCTAGCTTCCCTGGTCTGCAATGGTATGACGTGCTGCCGCTGGGCATTCTGGTTGCAGCCTTGCTGCTTGGGTTCGGCTGGTGGCTGGACCGACGGCAAGCGCCGCGGCATCTGACGGCGCTGGTTCCGGCGCTCGACCAGCGCGGTGGTTGGATGCCGCTGCTACGGTTTGTCGCCCTGGTGCTCAGCATCGTCGGTGTGGCGATTGGCCTGGAACTGATACTGGAAATACCACTGGTGCTGGCCATTCTGCTATCGGCGCCGCCGATGGGGCTGGTGTGGATGGCGGTGCAGCGGAAACGTTATGGGCCGAAGCGGGCGATGGCTTATGCAACTGCCCATCTGGGTCGGCGCTCGTTGCATCTGTTCCCTTCGCTGCGGGCGGAAGTGGGTATTCTCGGCGGCGCCGGTTTTACCGGCGTGCTGCTCGCTGCCATGCTGCCGCCCGATGTGATTGCCGAGGCACTGGCTGCCTTGCACCTGACCGGTCCGGCGGTCGCCATCGTTCTGGTGGCTGTGGTGTTGGTGGCCAGTCAGGTCGGCCTCAATCCCATCGTCTCGGTGACTCTGCTGGCGGCGGCTTTGCCGGATCCGCTGACGCTCGCGGTCACGCCGACGCTACTCGGCGTCGCTTTCATGTCAGCCTGGGCGCTAGCGATAAACTCCTCGCCTATGACGGCGTCGGTGCTGCTGCTGTCGCGTCTGGCCGAGACGACTCCAGCGACTTTGGGCTACCGCTGGAACGGTAGCTACACAATCGGCGGGTTCCTGCTGGTGGCGTTGGTATTGCTTGCGCTTGGGGCGGTGCTGTAGAGCGCCTGCCCCGCGCTGGAAGTGCTCTCGACCGGCGCCGGCCGCGGTTTGCCACTTGCCAAGCTCGATTGCCACGGTCAGGGACTCGCTATGGGCCAGCCTGACGAGGCGCCCCGCTGATAAAGCGGGGTGCGCCTGTTGTGCCTGTGCCGCCGTTGTAACGGCGGCACAGGCACAGGCGGGCGTGCCGGATCAGTAGCCCTGTAAGCTGGCGAAGCGATCAGCGTGGTAATGATAGTCGCCGAACAGCTGTTGCGCCGGGCGCGCCCGCTTCAGGAACAGGCCGATATCGAACTCGTCGGTCATGCCGATGCCACCGTGCATCTGTATCGCTTCGTTGGTCGCCAGTTCGGCGACCTCGCAGGCCTTGGC
>DASULL010000331.1:0-3055 GCA_036278215.1 Gammaproteobacteria bacterium
CAGGTTGTCCGGGTTCGGCCCAATGTCGGTCGCGCCCTGGACGTTGTCATGGCCGCGGAAGATGTTGGCGCCACCGCCTTCGACACCGATGTTGCCGAGGGCGAGCTGCAGGCAGTTATAAGCGCGAACGTAGTTGCTGCCGATGGTGTGCTGGGTACCGCCCATGCACCAGATGAAGGTGCCCGGCCGGTTCTCGGCCATGGTCTTGGCAACTTCGTAGAGGCCTTCGCGCGGCACGCCGGTGACCCGCTCAACCTTTTCCGGGGTCCACTTGGCAACTTCCTTACGGACTTCATCGAAGCCGTACACCCGCTGCTTGAGGTACTCGGTGTCTTCCCACTTGTTCTCCAGCACGTGCCAGAGAATGCCCCAGATCAGAGCGACGTCGGTGCCCGAGCGGAACCGCACATACACGTCGGCGTGCGCCGCGGTACGGGTGAAGCGCGGGTCCATGACGATCATCTTGGCGCCGTTTTCCTTGGACCGCAGGATCTGCTGCATGGCCACCGGGTGCGCCTCGGCGGCGTTGGAGCCGCACATGATGATGCACTTCGACTTGTTGATGTCGTTGTAGGAGTTGGTCTGCGCGCCATAACCCCAGGTGTTGGCAACACCAGCCACCGTGGTGGAGTGGCAGATGCGGGCCTGGTGGTCGCAGTTGTTCGAGCCCCAGAAGGCGGCGAACTTGCGCTGCAGATAGGCGCCTTCGTTGCTGGCCTTGGAGGAGCCGGCGAACCAGACGGCGTCCGGACCGGATTCCTTACGGATCTCCAGCAGCTTGTCGCCGATTTCGTTGATGGCCTGCTCCCAGCTGATCCGCTGCCAGCGGCCGTTCACCATCTTCATCGGATACTTGGTGCGACGGGTGCTATGGCCGTGGTTGCGCAGGGCCGCACCCTTGGCGCAGTGCGCGCCGAGGTTGATCGGGCTTTCGAAGGCCGGCTCCTGACCCACCCACACACCATTCTGCACTTCGGCGATGGTGCTGCAGCCGACCGAGCAGTGGCCGCAAACCGTCTTAACCCGCTTGATCTCCGCCTTGGGATCGACGCTGCGGGCAGCCTGGGCCTTCTTCACCATCGCCGTCGGCATGACGCCGGCGACAGCGGCGGCGCCCACCGCCAACCCCGTCCCTTGCAGGAAGGCGCGGCGGCCGATGGCCCGTCCCAGGGCGCCCGGACGCCCCCCGGCGGGAGCTGTACCGTTCTTTTTGATTAGCTTCATGAGATATCTCCTCTTCCCGGTGCCTTAAAGATCGGACCGGGTCAGAAATCGGCCCTGGAGTAGTAATTGCGGATGTGCTCGGTTTCTTGATAGCCGAGCTTCTCGCTCGGCTGCTCAACCGCCGGCATTTCAATACTGGCGGATGCGTTACCGGCCGCAATCACGGCAGCACCGCCGCCCGCCGCGACTACCGTCTTCAGAAAGTTGCGGCGCGACTCGACGCTTACCGCAGACTGTTTGGTCTTCCTCATTCCCATCCCCTCCTGTGCAAGCAGACAGACCCACCGCTTCGGCCACCAGCGCCGAAAGCGGCATCGATTAACCCAGCACCGAGTAGTAACGCTGCTCGAGCTGATAAAACTCCTCACCTAAGCCGCCAACGGCGCGGTAGAACGCGGCCGAGGGCGCCTTCTGCAAGTCCTGGAACAAGCGCCCGAGCCAAGGCTCGACATGACGCTGAAAAACATCGCGCTGGCGCTGGAAATCGTATTCCGGGTCGCCAATCAGCAAGGCCATGATCTGGCAGACGACAGCGGCATGATCCTCCGGCTCGCTGACGTCTTCCGCACGCTCGAAACCCAGCGCCTCCAGCTCCTGCCGCAGAGCAATCAGCGGCCGCTCCATCAGCGAGCCGGTCAGATACCAGGAGGCATAAGCCGTGACCTCACCGCTGCCGAGGCCGATGAAGACATCCTGGTATTCCTCCAGCAGCGCTTCCGGCCGCGCCCGCTCAGCCGCCAGCCGCAAGGTCAGCCAGGCCTGCCCCATCCGATCCCGGGCGGCGCCTTCCGGCTCTTCGATAGCAGCCAGGCTGTCGAGCAGCTCCTGGGTCGGCGCGCCGGCCAGCAAGGTCGCCAGCAAATTCCAGACGCCGGCGCGAAGCTGGTCCTGCTCCGCCGACAACGCCCCCGTATCCAGTTCGATGGTCGCGCTCATTGGCCGTACACCTTCGGCTTGGACGGCTCTCCCATCTCGGCGGAGAAGGCGTCGATGACCCGGCAATCACCGCACAGCTGCAGCCGGCGCAGTTCGGCCTCGGTCTTGAACATGGCATGCCCCTGCAGGCGCTCCATCATCCGGCCGATCACGCTGCTGGTGGCGAAAGGCTTGCCGCAGCTGAGGCAGCAGAACGGCTCCTCTTCATTCAGCACCCGCGGCCGGCGACGCTGTTCCCAATCGAACAGAAAGCGCGGCTCCAGCGTCAGCGCCTCTTCCGGGCAGGCGGTCTGGCACAGCCCGCACTGAACGCAGAGATCCTCGGTGAAGTTGAGCTGCGGTTTGCCGTCGCCATCGACCAGCGCCTTGGTCGGGCAGACCTGGACACAGGCCATGCACAGGGTGCATTTGTCCTTGGCAGCGTGTACCTGACCAAAGGGCGCACCAACCGGCAGCTCGGCCAGCTCTGCCGGCGCCTCCGCATGCTCGTACAAGTGGTCCAGCGCCAGCCGCAGCGTGCCGCGCTTCTCGTTGAATGTATCGAAACTGGCCGCCGGCGCCGGTATCGACAGAGGCCGCGCCGCCAGCCAGTCCGCCACCCGCCCTTCATCCACCGCCAGCCGGTGCAGCCGGGCGGGATCGTAGCCCATGGCCTGCAGCAGCGCCCGGGCGTAGCTGAGCTGGTCATCAAGCTCACGCCGAGTCGCAGCCGGCACTTCGGTGGTATCCAGCAGCACTACATCGCTGGCGCCATACGCCAGTGCGCTCAGCCAGGTATCCATACCGACCGCGCCGATTTCCTCGACCCGCACCGGAATAACCCGCTCCGGCAGCTCGGCGACACTCTCACGCAGGCGCTCGACGCCGGCTGAATCGTCGTGGAACAGCAGAATCG
>DASULL010000332.1:0-7651 GCA_036278215.1 Gammaproteobacteria bacterium
AGGGCTTACCCCCACCACCACCCAGTCGCGCTCTTGCACTGGCAGCCCGAGCCGTTTGTCGCGGACGGCGCCACCGACAAGATAAACGCGCAGGCCGGCTGTTTCAGACACGGCGCGCACCCTTGCGGAAGAGGTCGTAGCGGCGGCGTGCGCCAAAGCTGGACAGATAGGACGGCACGACCGCCTCCACCGCGGTTGGGGTAATACCCAACTGCTGCAGGCCGTCGCAGGAGCCGACGTTGTCGCGGGTGGCGGACAGGTAATTATCGTAGCTGTACGGCTGCCCCGGCAGGCGGCCGAGGATACGTGCCTGCAGGCGCGAGAGACGGTCGCTCAGGCCGATAATTCGCCGCTGGTGATGGGAAACCTGCGCCGTGTACTGGACCAGTTCGCGCAGGGTGTAGGTCCGCGGGCCGCACAGATCGATGGCACGGCCAAAGGTGTCGCTCTCTTCCAGGCTTCTGACGAAGGCATCCGCCACGTCGCCGACAAACACCGGGCTGAAGCGTGCGTTCGGGGTGGGCAGGGGGAAGAAGCCCGGCGCCCACTTGAGCAGACCGGCAAACCGGCTGAAAAAACTGTCGCCAGGGCCGAAAATGACCGAAGGGCGGAAGCAGGTGGTCGCCAGCTCCGCATCGTTGGCCGCGAGTACCAGCTGTTCGCCCTGGGCCTTGCTGCGCTGGTACTGGCTCGGCGCGTCGGCAGCGGCGCCCAGCGCGCTCATGTGCAGCAGTCGATACACGCCGGTGGCGCGGCAGCTTTCGATGATCTTGCGCGGCAACTCGACATGCGCCCGCTCGAATCCACGGCCGGTCCGGCTTGAGTCGTTCAGAATGCCGATCAAGTTGATGACGCAGTCGGCTTCGGTAAAGTGCTTCCGCAGCACCTCCGGATCGTGCACATCCGCTTCCACCAGCTCCAGGTTCGGGATTACCAGCAGATCGCGCTGCCGCTCGCGATTGCGGGTCAGCACGCGCACTGAGACAGCTTGGTTGCCGAGCCGGTTGGCGATATGCCGCCCGACAAAACCCGTTCCGCCAAGTATGCAAATCCGTTGAATATGCATAGGTTGCCTCTTGCTGTTGGCCATTCCGGCCGAAACGACAATAGACGAATAGTGTACGGCATGAGTGCCATCGGAATCCGCTTGGGCGGAGGAAAGCAGCGTGGAGCGTCCAGATCGGTAAAGGAGTCGAAGGCTTGCTGGCTGCGCCCGGGATAGTTGGGAGCAAGCGGCGTGGGGCAGGCTGTTGTCGGCGGCGCGACAGAAGACGCCGTCACCCCGAGCGGGGTGACGGCAGAGTGGCGTTTTCTCAGGTAATACCGAGCTTCTTTTCCAGGTAGTGGATGTTGGTGCCACCGCGCTGGAAGTTGGCGTCGTTCATGATGTCCTGATGCAGCGGGATGTTGGTCTTGATGCCGTCGATCACGAGTTCGGACAGCGCCATGCGCATGCGGGCGATGGCCGATTCGCGGGTATCGCCGTGGGCGATCAGCTTACCGATCATGGAATCGTAGTAAGGCGGCACGACGTAGCCGCTGTAGAGGTGCGATTCCACGCGGATGCCCGCGCCGCCGGGCGGGTGGAACTGATCGATTCTGCCCGGGGAGGGGATGAAGGTCCGTGGATCTTCAGCGTTGATGCGGCACTCGATGGCGTGGCCGTGCCACTGTACATCCGCCTGGGTGTAGCGCAGCGGCTGGCCGCCGGCCATCAGAAGTTGCTCGCAAACGATGTCGATGCCCGTCACCATTTCGGTAACCGGGTGCTCCACCTGGACGCGGGTATTCATCTCGATGAAGTAAAAGCGGCCGTCCTGGTAGAGAAACTCGAAGGTGCCAGCGCTGCGGTAGTTGAGCTGGCGGCAGGCTTCGACGCAGAGCTCGCCGATCTCCATCCGCTGCTCGTGGCTGATGCCAGGCGCGGGGCTTTCCTCGATCACCTTCTGGTGGCGCCGCTGCATGGAGCAGTCGCGCTCGCCCAGGTGGACCACATTGCCCTGACCGTCGGCCAGCACCTGCACCTCGATGTGGCGCGGATTGTCGAGGAATTTCTCCATGTAGACGGTGCTGTTGCCGAACGCGGTACGTGCCTCGGATTTGGTCAGCGAGATAGCGGCGAGCAACTGTGCTTCGCTGTGTACCACCCGCATGCCGCGTCCGCCGCCGCCGCCAGAGGCCTTGATAATCACCGGATAGCCGATCTCAGCCGCAATCCGCAGGTTTTCGTCCGGGTCTTCACCCAGCGGCCCGTCGGAGCCCGGTACACACGGCACCCCGGCTGCCTTCATGGCGCTGATGGCGGACACTTTGTCGCCCATCATGCGGATGGTGTCGGGCCGCGGGCCGATGAAGATGAAACCGGATTGCTCGACCCGCTCGGCGAAGTCGGCGTTCTCGGCCAGAAAGCCGTAGCCGGGGTGAATGGCGACGGCATCGGTCACCTCCGCCGCTGAGATGATGGCGGGGATGTTCAGATAGCTCTGGCCTGACTGTGCCGGTCCGATGCAGACCGACTCGTCGGCCAAGCGGACGTGCTTGAGGTCGCGGTCAGCGCTGGAATGCACAGCGACGGTACCTATGCCTAACTCGCGGCAGGCGCGCAGAATGCGCAGCGCAATTTCGCCGCGGTTGGCGATGACGATTTTTTCGAGCATGGAAGATGCTTGTCCCGTTGGCGAGGTTTACTCGATGACGAACAGCGGCTGATCGAATTCGACCGGCTGGCCGTTTTCCACCAGGATGGCTTTGACGACGCCGTCCTTGTCCGCTTCGATCTGGTTCAGCATCTTCATGGCTTCGATGATGCAGAGCGGATCGCCCACCTTGACGCGGGTGCCAACGTCGGCAAATGGTTTGGCGCCGGGTGCCGGTGCCCGATAGAAAGTGCCCACCATCGGCGAGCGGACGATATGACCGTCCGGCATGACCGGCTCGCTGCTGGCGGCAGGCGCTTGCTCTGCGGCTTGCGGCGCCGCCGCTGGTGCGCTGGGCGGAAGGGCGAAGTGCTGGATGGTCGGCGCTGCCGCCACGCTGGCTCCGCGCGTAATACGTACTGACTCCTCGCCCTCTTTGATCTCGATCTCATTGATGCCGGATTCTTCCAGCAGCTCAATCAGGCGTTTGATCTTGCGGATATCCATCAACATGAATCCTTCTTATTGCTAAGGCGGCTCAGGGCCGCATGTAATGCGAGTTCATAACCGTGGGCACCGAGGCCGCTGATGACGCCGGCCGCGATGTCCGAAAAATAAGAATGTCGGCGGAAGGCCTCGCGCGCATAAACGTTGGACAGATGCAGCTCGATGAAGGGCACTCCTACCCCGAGCAAGGCATCGCGCAGCGCTACGCTGGTGTGGGTATAGGCACCCGGATTGAAGATGATGAAGTCCGTGCCGTCAGTGCCGGCGGCGTGTATCCGTTCCATCAGGGTGTGTTCGGCGTTGCTCTGGAAGCTCTCGAGCGTCGCGCCGGCGGCGCTGGCCTGAGCTGCCAGCCGGGCGTTGATGTCGTCCAGCGTATCGCTGCCGTAGATTCCCGGCTCCCGCCGACCTAGCAGATTCAGGTTCGGCCCGTTCAGTACCAGCACCTTCGCCATTACTTCCTCGCAAGCTCCGGTACAACCCCTGCCGTACCGCCAGCGGATTCTGGCGGAAGCCGAGGAGGTTGTCTAGATCATCGCACGATCCGCGAATTTCCCCGAAGATCCGAGATAATGAGACGGGAAGTCTCAGAGCAGGGGTAGCACCACCGCTTCCAGCTGCTCGCGCTCCAGTTCGCCGCGAATGATGTGGCGAATTATCCCACGACGATCGATTATGGCCGTGTGCGGCAGAGTCCCTGCGTCGTTGCCATAAAGCTGGGACACCTCGAGCGCCGACTGCACCCCGTACAGAATGGGGTAGTTTACGCCGGCTTCCTGGGCAAAGTCGCGGGCAATGTCGCGTTTATCGACCGCGATTCCGATAACTTGAAGTCCCCGCTGCCCCAGTTCGTTCTGCAGTGCGACCAGCATCGGCACTTCACGGACGCAGGGCGGGCACCAAGTAGCCCAGAAGTTCAGCACCACAACCTTGCCGTCCCACTGGGCAACCGATTGCAGTTGGTCGTTCAGGTCCGGCAGCTGGAAAGCCGGCCGCAGCTCGGCCTCTGCATGGCGCTGCCTGGCTTCATAGTAAAGATAACCGCCGACTCCTGCGGCAGCGCCTAGCAGTGCGGCCAATGTGATCGTTGCCAGTAACCGCCAGCTCATGTTCATAAGGGCTGCGCTGCGGTGCTCAGCGCCTGACGGGCGCGGGCCGCAAACGCGGCGGGCTCGAGAAAGCCAACCACCCGCTGCTCGGTGCGCTCGATGCCTTGCGCGCCGTAAAAGATCACTGCGGGTGGCAAAAAGACGTCGAGTCTGTTGAGTAGCGCCTTGTCGTCGCTGTTCATGGCGGTGACGTCCACGGTCAGCAGCAGTGCGCCGCGCAGCGCCTGCTGCACCTGTGGCGCCGGAAAGGTCGCGCGCTCGAGCTGAATGCAGTACACGCACCAGTCAGCGCGCACGTCGAGCATGACCGGTCGCCCGGCTGCGCGCGCCTGCGCCAGCGCGCTATCGAGTTCGTCGACGGTGTATATCCGGCGTGATGCCAGTTGCTCGCCGACGCTATCAGTGCGAGCGGTAAAACCGGCCAGCGGGCGCCAGAAATCGGTGCTGCCGCCAGCTGCGCCCAGCAGCAGCAGGCTGCTCCAGATCAGCAGCAGAACGCCGCCGAACTTGCGCAGACGGATGATCCCGCCGGCATTGTGGGTGATCTGATCGAAGGCACCCAGGTAAACGGCAACGCCAAGCAGCAGCGCGCCCCAGAGCGCCAGCGCCAAGTGGCCTGGTAGCAGGCGCTCGACCAGCCACAGGGCAACCACCAGGAAGCCGATGCCGAATAGCTGCCGGATTCGCTCCATCCACGGGCCGGAGCGCGGCAGCCAACGGCCGGCGGCGGTGCCGATCAGCAGTAGCGGCAGTCCCATGCCATTGGCAAGGATGAACAGCGCCAAACCGCCGAGCACATAGTCGCCGGTGCTGCTGATGAAGGCCAGCGCGGCGATCAGTGCTGGCCCGGAGCAGGCGCCGACGATCAGCGCCGAGAGCACGCCCATGATGGCGGCGCCGATGAAGGTGCCGCCTTTCTGAGTGCCGGAAAGCTCTGTCAGTCGGGTTTGCAGGCCGGCCGGCAGCTGCAGACTGAAGACCCCGAACATCGACAGCGACAGCAGCACGAACAGGCCCGCAAACGTCCCTAAGACCCAGGGGCTTTGCAGGTTCGCCTGGATGGCGATGCCGGAGAAGCCGGCGGCGATGCCGGCTAAGGCGTAGGTGACGGCGGTAGCTTCGACGTAGACCAGCGACAGCAGAAAGGAGCGCAGGCTGCTGCCGCGGTGTCGGTCGCCGGCGATCAGGCCGGAGAGGATGGGAACCATCGGATAGAGGCAGGCAGTGAAGGCAAGCAGCAGCCCAGCGACGAAGAATCCCCCCAGCACCAGCAGTGGTTCGCCGCCAGCGAGCAGGCGCTGCAGGCTGTCGCCGCCATTAGCGGCAGGCGCGGCCGGTGGTGGTGTCGAGGCGGTCTGAACCGGGGCGGTGGCAGCGGTTAGGTTCAGGCGAGTGGTTTGCGGCGGGTAGCAGAGGCCGGCGTCGGCACAACCCTGATATTCGGCCTGCAGCAACGCGCCCTGCGGCAAGGGGCGGTCAAGCTTGAGGCGGGCTTCCACTGGGCCGTACAAGACCCGCAGCCTGCCAAAGTACGGATCGTCCTGGAGCGTACCCTCCGGCAGCAGCAGTTCGATGATTTGGACATCGTCGTCCGGCAGGGTGAACGCGATCTTGTCACGGTAGAGATAGAAGCCGTCGCGGGTATCCCAGCGGGCGACTATCTGGTCCGGCGCGGCGAGTTCGGCGCTGAAGGGAAAGGCTTCTTCGGCCGGCGGGAATTTCGTGGCGCTGCTGCCGCCGAACAGATTGGCGAAGCCGCTGGCTTGAACGGCGGTCGCCAGCAGAGTGCAGCAGAGAATCAGAGCCAGCAGCGAGAGCCGCCTTAATTGAACTGGCATGAGCAGGCCTCTGGTCTTATTTGTCGGCGGACGTCTGCAGAGTCATCCAATGCAGATAATCGCCCAGCCCCTTGACGACAGGGACCGCGATGATTTCGGGAAGTTCATAGGGATGCAGGCGCTGGATGGTCTCTTCGGCTCGGCGGTAGGCGGTGGCGGTCGTCTTGATGATCAGCAGCAGCTCGGTGTCGGCCTGGGTTTTGCCCTGCCAGCGATAAACCGAAGTCAGGCCGGGGACGATGTTGACGCAAGCGGCGGCGCCGTCGTCGACCAAGGTTGTGGCTATCTCGCGCGCCACTTCCGCAGTGGGGCAGGCGCACAGCAGTACCAGGTGGGTAGCGTCCATAAGGCCTCCTGCAAACGTTGCCCCGGCTTCATGTGCCGCTTGCTTGCGCCGGCCTCCGGGCATTTCCGTACACAAGACGGGCAAGGAGGTCAGAAGCGGGGCTTGGGCTTGAATTGTAACAGTCTATCCCAATGTGCGGCGTGGTCCGTTGGTGGCGTTGTTCTGTGTCTTGACTCCCGTGTTTGCATGACTATTATTAGCACTCACCTGCTGCGAGTGCTAACAGCGCGCTGGCAGACAATCAATGAACGCCGAGTGAAAGCTAATCCATAGGGAGACAAGGTCCGATGAACATCCGTCCTTTGCACGACCGCGTGATCATCAAGCGCATGGAAGAAGAACGCACGTCTCCTGGCGGGATCGTGATCCCCGATACCGCGGCGGAGAAGCCGATCCGTGGTGAGGTGGTTGCCGTCGGGAAAGGCAAGGTAATGGAGAACGGCGATGTGCGCCCGCTTGATCTGAAGGTCGGCGACAAGGTGCTATTCGGCAAGTACTCCGGCACCGAGGTGAAGGTGGACGGCCAGGACCTCCTCGTTATGCGCGAGGAAGACGTCATGGCGGTCATCGAAGGTTAAACAGCACCCCGATCCCTACAGGAATTTTCAGAGGAAACAGTAATGGCAGCGAAAGACGTACGTTTTTCCGATGACGCCCGCAGCCGCATGATCGAAGGCGTGAACATTCTGGCGAATGCGGTCAAGGTGACCCTGGGGCCGCGCGGCCGCAACGTGGTGCTGGATAAGAGCTTTGGCGCTCCGACCGTAACCAAGGATGGCGTCTCTGTCGCCAAGGAAATCGAACTTAAGGACAAGTTCCAGAACATGGGCGCCCAGATGCTGAAGGAAGTGGCGTCCCAGACTTCCGACGTCGCCGGTGACGGCACCACCACCGCCACCGTGCTGGCGCAGGCCATCCTGCGCGAGGGCATGAAGGCCGTGGCCGCCGGTATGAATCCGATGGATCTGAAGCGCGGCGTCGACAAGGCGGTCACCGTCGCCGTCGCCGAAGTGCGCAAGCTGGCCGTGCCCTGCACCGACGATAAGACCATCGCCCAGGTCGGCATGATCTCCGCCAACAGCGATGAGTCGGTCGGCACCATCATCGCCGAAGCGATGAAGAAGGTCGGCATGGATGGCGTAATCACGGTCGAGGAATCCAAGACCATGACTACCGAGTTGCAGACCGTGGACGGGATGCAATTTGATCGCGGCT
>DASULL010000333.1:0-2295 GCA_036278215.1 Gammaproteobacteria bacterium
CATGGGCCTGCTGCCGCAGGGCGGCGGCAGCATCCGTTTCAATGGCGCCGCGATCGAGCGGCTGCCGGCCTACCGCCGGATGGCGCTCGGGATCGGCTATATGCCGGAAGACCGGCGGCTGGTTCCCCAGCTCACCGTCGAAGAGAATATTCTGGCGCCGGCCTGGGCGCTCGGCATCCGCGACGCCCGGGCGCGGTTGCGGCGGGTGTACGGCATGATTCCGGAGACCGAGGCCTTGGCAATGCGCAAGGCCTTGCAGCTGTCCGGCGGTCAGCAGAAGCTGGTCGCTATCGCCCGCGCGCTGATGGCCGGCAGTCGGCTGCTGCTGCTGGATGAGCCGTTCGAGGGGGTCGCGCCGGCGCTGTCGAAACGGATTGCCGAAGTGGTTGCCGGCTTGCGGCAGGAAGGCTTTTCCATTCTGCTGTCGGGCTCCGATCTGCAGCATTCCAGCGGCCTGCTGGAGCAGGTATTTCATATCGAGCGCGGCGAAGTAGCGCCGGCTCCCGCCCAGTAGAGTTCTTAAAGGAGCAGCCAACATGAAAGTGCGTGCCGCCATCCTGCACCAGATCGGCGCTGTGGCACCTTACGCGCGGAGTCGCCCGCTGGTTATCGAGGAAGTCGAGCTGGATCCGCCCGGCGAGGGCGAGGTGCTGGTGCGGGTTGCCGCCGCCGGCCTGTGCCACTCTGACCTGTCGGTCATCAATGGTGACCGGCCGCGGCCGACGCCGATGGCGCTGGGGCATGAGGCCGCCGGAGTGGTGGAGGAGGTTGGGCCGGGGGTGCACGATTTGCGCCCTGGTGACCACGTCATCATGGTGTTCGTGCCCAGCTGCGGCCACTGCCAACCTTGCGCTGAAGGCCGGCCGGCGCTGTGCGAGCCCGGCGCGGTGACCAACACTGCCGGCACTCTGTTGTCGGGCGAGCGCCGCCTGCGCCGCGGTGGCAGCGTGGTGCATCACCATCTGGGCGTCTCGGCCTTTGCCGAATACGCCACCGTCTCGCGCCGTTCCCTGGTCAAAATCTCGCCGGACCTGCCGTTGGACGAGGCGGCACTCTTCGGCTGCGCCGTGCTGACCGGCGTCGGGGCAGTGGTGAATACCGCGCAGCTTCGCGCCGGTACGACTGCTGCCGTCGTCGGTCTTGGCGGAGTCGGTCTGGCGGCACTGCTTGGCGCCGTTGCCGCCGGTGCCAGCCGTATCGTCGCTGTCGATCTGGCTGACGACAAGTTGGCGCTTGCAGCCAAGCTTGGCGCCACCGATACCTTTAATGCTGCACAGCCCGACTGCGCCGAAGCGATACGGGCTGCCACCACTGGCGGAGTTGAATTCGCTTTCGAGTTCGCCGGCTCGATCAAGGCGCTGGAGCTAGCCTACCGGATCACCCGCCGTGGCGGCACCACCGTCACCGCCGGCCTGCCGCCGCCGGCCGCCACTTTGCCGCTACCGGCCGTCAACTTGGTCGCCGAGGAGCGCACTGTCAAGGGCAGCTATATCGGCACTTGCGTGCCCATGCGCGATATTCCTCGCTATCTCGCCCTCTACCAGCAAGGCCGGCTGCCGGTCGATCGCCTGCTCACCGACCGGCTTAAGCTGGATGACATCAACCTCGGTTTCGACCGGCTGGCGCAGGGTGCCGCGATCCGGCAGGTGGTCGTTTTTTAAGGCAAATCTTCTTCTTTGTGGCCCAGCTCTCATCCGCATTCGTTTTCCACTTGCTAATATTGCCCGCTTTGACAGCGGGGGAGTGAGCAGTGACGGCAACCTTGCGGATAGTGCGCGTCAGCGGTGCGGCGATTGCCCAGCATCTGCCGGGCTTGGCGCGGCTGCGGATACAGGTGTTTCGGGAATTTCCTTACTTGTACGAAGGCAGCGAAGAATACGAGCGTGCCTATCTGCAGACCTATGTCGATTCCGCCGATAGCCTGTTCGTGCTGGTATTCGACGGCGACCGGCTGGTTGGCGCCTCCAGCGGCCTGCCGCTGGCCGACGAAGTGGCGGATTTGCGCCGGCCGTTCGAGCAGCAGGGTTACCCTCTCGAGAAGATTTTCTATTGCGGCGAATCGGTGTTGTTGCCGGAGTATCGTGGCCGCGGGCTGGGTGTGCGCTTCTTCGAGGAGCGCGAGGGGCATGCGCGCCGGCTGGGCCGGTTCGATACGATTTGCTTTTGCGCGGTCGAGCGGCCGGCGGATCATCCGCAGCGACCGGCCGGTTACATGCCGCTCGACGCCTTCTGGCAGCGGCGCGGCTATCAGCAACAACCAGAGCTGAGGACGACTTTTATGTGGCGGGATCTGGA
>DASULL010000334.1:0-3246 GCA_036278215.1 Gammaproteobacteria bacterium
GCGGCTCTATCCGGTGCTCAGCGGCATCAAGCGGACTTTCGATCCGGGCAACCGTTTGAATCCGGGCAAGATCGTCACGCCGGACCCGAGCGGCAGCGGGGTTACTGCCGTCGATGGCGTGCCGTTCCGCGGCGAGTTCGACAGCCACATTCCGACAGAGGACCAGGCGCGCTGGGCCAAGGCGCTGGAATGCAACGGCAACGGCGTCTGCTTCGACTGGAGCGCGACCACCACCATTTGCCCGTCCTACAAAGTAACCCGCGACCGGGTGCACTCGCCGAAAGGCCGAGCTGACCTGCTGCGCGAGTGGCTGCGCCGCGAGGCTGCGTCCCAGCCGGTCTGGGGCGTCGACAATCAGCAAGAGCGGGATCGTTTCGCTCGCGAAGTCTACACCGCCCTGCACGGCTGTCTCGGTTGCAAGGCCTGCGCCAGCCAATGCCCAGTACAGGTCGACATCCCTACCTTGCGCTCACGTTTTCTACAGCGCTACCACCGTCGCTATCATCGGCCACTGCGGGACCAGCTGATTGCCCGTATCGAAGCACTGGCCCCGCTGCTGAGCTGGTGGCCACGCTTCACCAATGGACTGCTGCAGACGCCCTGGCTACGCCTGGCTATCGGCCGGCTAGCAGGCCTGGCGGATTTCCCCGCGGTCGCCGAGCGGTCTTTTGTCAAGCGCTTGGCCGCTGATGGCATCAAGCCTTCCGCGCCGGCCGACATCCTTGCCGCCAGCCGCCGCAGCGGCGGAAAAACTGTCGCCTTGCTGCAGGACGCCTTCACCAGTCACTTCGATGCCGACGTCGCCATGGCCGGTTACCGCCTGCTCAAGGCGCTCGGTTACGACGTCCATGTCCTGCCCTATCTGCCATCCGGCAAGGCCGAGCACGTACGCGGCTTCCTGACCCGCTTTCAACGGACCGGGCAGCGCCTGCTCACCACGCTGCGCCCGCTGGTGCAGGCGGAGATCCCGATTATCGGCATCGAGCCCAGTATAGTGCTGTGCCTGCGGCAGGAGTATCGGCTCGAACTTGGAGAGGCCATTCCCGTCCAACTGATTCAGGAATGGCTGGCCGAACAGGCGCTCGACGCTCTGGCAGCGCAGGCTGTCACCGCGCCCGCCGCAGAGTACCGCTTAGCGCCGCACTGCACCGAGAAAACGGCCCTGCCGCAAACGGCGCAGCAATGGCAGCGGATCTTCGCCGCCACCGGCCTGCAACTCAAGGACGTACCGACCGGCTGCTGCGGCATGTCCGGCACCTACGGGCACGAGACCGAGCACCAGCAGGAGAGCCGCCAACTCTATGCGATGAGCTGGCAAGAGCCGGTACGGGAATACGGCCAGCGACTGCTTGCCACCGGCTTCTCCTGCCGCTGCCAAGCACAGCGTCTGGACAACCAGCGCCTGCCGCATCCCCTGGAGGTCCTTGTGGCGCGGCTGCCGGAGCGCGAAATGGAGCGTCTTTAGAACGGTATCATTCGAAGAGGAAGAGTAAGCAGATGATCAAACCCAAACTGAAAGCGGCTCTGCGAGCCGCGGCCATCGTTCTCATCGGCGCCGCCAGCCTGAGCATGGCCAGCCAGGCCGCCGCCAAGACCACCCTGCGGATCGGCTGGACCACCGCCGATAGCGCGGTCGATCCGTACGCGATCACGGCCCGTTACTTCGCCGAGGAACTCGACAAGGCGGCGCCGGGGCGCTTCGATGTGAAGTTCTTCCCGAATCACCAGCTCGGTAACGATACCGAGATGCTGCAGGCCATGCAGTTCGGCACGCTCGACGCCGGCGTAATCACCGGCACCCTGGTCAGCACCATCGTGCCGGCCTTCCAGATCAACGACCTGCCCTTCCTCTACAGCGACAGCGCGCATGCTCACAAGGTGCTGGACGGCGAGGTCGGCCAGGCGCTGTTCGAGCAGTTGGCCAAGAAGAAGATCGTTGGCCTGGGCTTCGCCGAAGCCGGCTTCCGCCATGTCATCAACAACGTCCGGCCGATCCAAACGCCGGAGGACATGGCGCGCCTGCGCCTGCGCGTCCAGCCGAGCGAGCTGTTCCTGGCGGCCTTTCGCGCCATTGGCGCCAACCCTGTGCCGATGGCCTGGAGCGATGTCTTCACCGCCGTGCAGCAAGGCACGGTCGACGGCCTGGAGATCCCGCTGGCGGTGATTTACGCCAACAAGTACCCCGAGGTCACCAAATATCTGTCGCTGACCCGCCATTCCTACAATGCGCTGGCGGTGCTGCTCTCAGAACGGACCTTCAAGCGGCTGAGCAAGGAAGATCAGACAGCGGTACGCCAGGCGGCAACCAAGGCCATTGAGCGTCAGCGCCAGGCGGTGGCGGCCAACGAAGCCGAGATCCTGGAGAAGATCAAGGCGGCTGGCATGCAGGTCAATTCCATCGAAAGCACGGAAGCCTTCCGCGATAAAGTCGCGCCGGTGTACACCAACTACCGCGATGTGATCGGTGCGGACCTGCTCGACAAGGCGCTTAACACCAAGTAAACGGCAGTTCCGTCGGCAAGGGCGGCCGCTTCCGGCCGCCCTTCATCGAAATGAAGGCCACTCATGCATATTCTCAGATACAGCAGCCGCATCCTCGCCCAAGCGAGCATCTGGCTTGCCCTATTCGCTACTGCCGTGATGGTCGGCAGCCTGCTGCTCGGCGTGTTCTTCCGCTACGTCGTGCAATCGTCACTGTCGTGGTCGGATGAGATGGCGATCCTGGCGTTCACCTGGGTTGTCTTCCTGGTATCCAGCCTCTGCGTCCGGGAAGACAGCCATGTCCGCATCACCCTGATCGACGACCTGCTGCCGGCCAAACCGCGCTGGGTGCTGTCGCAGCTGATCCTGCTGGTCATCGCTGCCTTTGGCATCGTCATGGTGTGGACCGGCTACGACTTCGTCAGCTACACCCTGGGGCAGGTTTCGCCCGCTCTGCGTTATCCATCCTGGTTAATGAACACAGCTGTCGCCGTCTCCGGCGGCCTGATCACAATACACGCGCTCGCTCGCTTATCGGGCCCGACGGCAGCCAGCGGAGGTAAGCATGAGTGAGCTTGGCATCATCCTGATGATCGGCCTGGTGGTGTTGCTGGCGCTGGGCATACCCATCGCTTTCACCCTGGGCATCCTGACCATATTCGGTCTATATCTGGCTGACATCGATCTGGTGATCTTCGCCCAGCGCATTCTGGCCGGCTCCAGTGTTTCCAGCCTGCTGGCCATTCCCGGCTTCATTCTGGCCGG
>DASULL010000335.1:0-6055 GCA_036278215.1 Gammaproteobacteria bacterium
CAGATGAAGCAAGCTGTCGAAAGCTGGGTACCCTTCGAAGATGCCTATGAGCAGATCGATTGGTCAGAATACAAAGGCTTACCGGCGTTCGAGGAATCGAACAAAGGCAATGCTTATCGCGTCTATCTGGAGTTAGAAAACTCGCTATAACCGCCCAATCCGGCTCCCCGGGCCAAGGCCGACAGGCATCAGCCCGGGGAATTCGGGATGAGTGCGGCCGGCTGGCGGCACCTCGAGCCGGCGACTTACAACCGCCTCATCCGGAGCGCGCCTGCCGGCGGCGCAAGATCCGCATGGCAACCCAGATACCGCCGACCACTATCGGCACGGCTAGCCCCAGCCCTAGATCCACCGGCAGGCGCAAAAATCCGGCGGCGTTCGTGCCCTTGGCCACGTAGGCCAGCAAGCCGATCACGTAGTAACTCAACACCACCACCGACAACCCTTCGACCGTCTCCTGCAGACGCAGCTGCAGCTGGGTGCGCCGGTTCATGGCGCTGAGCAGATCGCGGTTCTGCGCCTCCAGCGCGACGTCCACCCGGGTCCGCAGCAGATTGGCGGTACGGGATACTCGCCGGGCCAGCGCCTCCAGCCGCTGGGCAACGGAAGCGCAAGTGCGCATCGCCGGCGCCAGCCGCCGCTCGAGAAAATTGCCCATGGTCTGCAGATCATGAATCCGCTGCTCCCGCAGCCGTTCGATCCGCTGTTCGATCAGTCGGTCGTAGGCCTGAGCGGCGCTGAGGCGAAAACTGCTCTGCGCCATCAGCTGCTCCACCCGCGCCGCCAACTCCGATAGCGACTGCAACAGCGCTTGATCATCGTCCAATCGGCGGGATTCGATCATCCGACTGGTCAGGCTCTCCAGCGCCTGCTCCAGTCGGGCCATTTCCGGGCTGATCTGCCGGGCCAGCGGAAACGCCAGCAGCGCCATCAGGCGGTAAGTCTCGATCTCCAGCAGCCGCTGCACCAGACGCCCGGCACGTCGGGGCGCCAGACTGCGGTCCTCCACCAGCATCCGGGTGAAACCGTCTGCGTGGAGACGGAAGTCGGTAAAAGCCCGTGCCGCTCCCCGAGCCACCTCGCTGCCGGCAAGGCTGTCGGCCATAAAGCACTGCTCCAGCGTTTGCAGCGTCCGCGGCGCTGCCCCCTGCTGCTCCAGCACCAGATGGGTCGCCGCCAGCAACTGCCCCGGCAACCGCGCCAGCCACTCCGTCGGCAGCAACGTGATGGCCGGCTCCTTGAATGGCTCGGACTCGGCACCGGGGCAAAAGAAGGTATATGTCGAGAACTCTTGATGACGCTCCCAGCGCAGCCGGAACGGACCGAGATCCTGGCTGAAGTGGCTGACTCCAGGCGCTGGCGGCTGTACGCCGTGGGCCCCACACAGCTCTTCCAGATGACTGTGCTCAGTCTGCGCCAGCGTGCCGTCCGGGCCGGTCACGAGTGCCAGATGCGACACCCGCAGCGGCCCCTGCAGTATCTCGTACGGCCGCGCATGAACTTCGGCCAGCACCGTCGCCCGCAATGGGTGCTCTTGCCCGGCAATCTGGAGCGGCGGGGCCGGCGGCAGCTCGGCCATATCGTTGTTGTTCGTCATCCGGATTCCTCAACTGCGCCTGCAGTCGTTTCTTTTAATGCCAATACCATCTCGCTGTCGCTGCCGCCGGCAACGACAGCCGATTCCATCACGGAACGGAGCCCACCGCCTTCCTAAGGTAGGCCTGCGGAGCACGACTATCCTTTGCTCGATCTTATGCTACTTTTAGTAACAGAGCGGCATCAAAGCCGCCACGCGGAGTAGCTCCGCAAGGAGGAGAGCATGCCTGTCACTTCTGATCATAGCGCTGCCAGCGAGAGCCTTCTGCTGGCGTTGCTGGCTCTGTTTCTGCTGGCTTCGCCGTTCGCTGTCTGGTGGATGCGGCAGGCGCCGCCTTGGCATTTCATCTATTTAATCTGGCTGGGGCTGATCGTCCTCGTCGCGGCGCTCGGCCGCCGGCTCGGCCGCTATGACCTTTAGCATAATCAGCCTGTCGCTGGGGGCGGTAGCCTATCTGCTGCTGCTGTTCCTGATCGCCTACGCGACCGAGCGCTGGCTGCCGGAGCGCTATTCCCATCATCCGGTGCTCTACGTCCTGTCGTTGGGGGTTTATGCCACCACCTGGAGCTATTATGGCAGCGTCGGCTTTGCTGCTGACCAGGGAATCCTGTTTCTGACGATTTACCTTGGCGTCACGCTGGCCTTCATCCTGACGCCGGTGCTGTTGCTGCCACTGCTGCGCCTGGTGCGCAGCCATCAGCTGACATCGGTGGCGGATCTGTTCGCCTTCCGCTTCGATAGCCAGGCGGCTGGCACCCTGGTGACGGTGCTGGCGCTGATGGGCATCCTGCCTTATATCGCGCTGCAGATCCGCGGCGTCGCCGAAGCCACCCAAGCGCTCGCTCCGGATGCTTCGCCGGTGCCGATAGCTATCGGTTTTTGCATACTCGTCACCGTCTTCGCCATTATCTTCGGCGCCCGCCATGTCACGCCGCGGGAAAAGCACGTCGGCCTGACAGCGGCCATCGCCTTCGAATCCTTCGTCAAGCTGCTCGCCCTGCTCCTGCTCGCCGTCGTCGTCATCAGGCTCGCTTTCGGCAGCCTTGGCGGCCTGGAGAACTGGCTCCAGGCCAATCCTGAACGGCTGCGGGAATTTTACCGACCAGGACTGGAAGGACCTTGGGGCAGCTTGTTGCTGATCGCCTTCGCCGCAGGCTTTCTGCTGCCACGCCAGTTCCACATGATGTTCACCGAAAATCTGCAGCCGCGCGCTCTGCTAACCGCCGGCTGGGGCTTCCCGCTGTTCCTGCTGCTGCTGTCGCTGGCAATACCGCCCATTCTCTGGGCCGGACAGGCGCTCCAGCTGGATGTCTCCCCGGATTACTTCGTGATCAGCCTGGTGCAGCTGAGCAACTCGCCGGCACTGGTGATGCTGATCTACCTCGGCGGTATCTCGGCTGCCAGCGCCATGATCATCGTTGAGACGCTGGCCTTGTCCTGGATGGTGGTGAACCACTTGGTGCTGCCCTTCATCAAGCTCCAGCCGCAGCGCGACCTCTATGCCGACCTGCGCTGGCTGCGGCGCGGCATGATCGCTGCGGTCATTGCCGCCGGCTACGGTTTCTATGCCGTACTCGAGCGCAGCACCGGCCTGGTCGCCTGGGGCCTGATATCCTTTCTCGCCATGGCCCAGTTCCTGCCAGGCATCATCGGCGTGCTGTACTGGCCGCGGGCCACCGGCGCCGGCTTCATTGCCGGTTTGGTTGCCGGCGGCCTGATCTGGGTGGTCGGCGCGCTGCTACCGGCGCTCACCGGCGCTAACCCGCTGCTCTGGCTCGGCCTGCCAGGCTTTGCCGACGGCGGCGCCTACGGCGGACTCACCTTCTGGTCGCTGAGCATCAACGTGTTGCTGTTCGCGCTGTTCTCACTGCTCGCGCCTCCCACCAAACGGGAGCGAGAAGCGGCGATCGCCTGTCGGGAGGTTGGTCTGCGGCTGTCACAGGGAGCATTGCAGCTGGAGTCGCCGCGGCAGTTCGTGCAGCAGCTGACTCCGGTGACCGGCAGGCACGCCGCTCTGGTCGAAGTGGAAAAAGCCCTGAAGGATCAAAAGCTCGGCTGGAATGAACGACGGCCGGAGAAACTGCACCTGCTGCGCGACCAGATTCAGCGCAATCTCTCCGGCATGATGGGGCCGGTGCTGGCCCGCATGATCGTCGATGAACGGCTGCAGTTAGATCAGGATACCCAGGCCGCGCTGGCGCAAAACGTCCAGCTGATCGAGTCGCGGCTGGAGCAGTCCCGCCGCAGCTTTCGCGGCGTGGCAGCGGAGCTGGACCAACTGCGCCGTTATCACCGGCAAGTGCTGGAGGATCTGCCGCTGGGCATCGTTGCGGTCACCGCCAG
This sequence comes from Gammaproteobacteria bacterium, assembly GCA_036278215.1. Lineage (GTDB taxonomy): Bacteria > Pseudomonadota > Gammaproteobacteria > Nitrococcales > AK92 > JAAYIK01. The sequence goes on from DASULL010000335.1 coordinate 3,941, forward strand.
CGACCGGGTAGTGCGCTGGAACCCTGCCATGGCGCGCCTCACTGGCATCAATACCGAAGTCGCCCTCGGCAGCCCGGTGCAGGAATTACCTGCGCCCTGGGGCAGTTTTCTCGCCGAATTTCTTGCCGATCCTGATACCAATACCGGCAAGCGGCAGCTGGCTTTGGACCAGGAAACCCGCTTTCTGAGTCTGCACAAGGCCATGATCGCCGAGTTCGGCCGCAGCAGCACCGGCGATCGGCTGCTATTGCTGGAAGATTTCACCGACCTGGAACTGCTGGAGCGAGAACTGGCGCACAGCGAGCGACTCGCCTCCATCGGCCGGCTGGCTGCCGGCGTGGCTCACGAAATCGGCAATCCAATCACCGCGATCGCCTGCCTGGCGCAAGATCTGCAGCAGGAAGCGGACCCGGCAACAGCAAGCCGGATGGCCGAGCAGATCCTGGAGCAGACCCGTCGGGTCGGCAACATCGTCCACACTTTGGTCAGCTACGCGCACAGCGGCCCGGGCAGCGGCAGCCAACCGGCGCCGGTGCAATTGCGCAAGACGGTTGAGGATGCCCGCCGAGTAGTACAGTTGGCCAAGCGGGCTCAGCAGATCCAGTTCGACAACAAGCTGCCGGTGACCTTATGGGTAACCGGCGATTCCCAGCGGTTGCTGCAAGTGTTCGTCAACCTGTTCACCAACGCCGCCGATGCCTGCGGCCACAGCGGCCGGATCGAAGTCCGCAGCCACAGACATGGCAACAGCGTACAGATCAGCGTCAGCGACAACGGCTCGGGGATTCCGGAGGATATTCGCGACAAGATACTGGAGCCGTTTTTCACCACCAAACCGGTCGGCGAGGGAACCGGCCTGGGCCTGGCGCTGGTGTACAACATCATTAAAGAACATGGCGGCGAGTTGCGGCTGGACAGTTCCGCTGACGGCGGCGCTCGCATAATCCTAGAACTACCGCTGAGGCCCGTACCTGGCGAGCGCGGCACAGACCGCAGCAGCGACCATGCGGCCAGTGAGTTGGAGCAATAGCATGCCGCGCATCCTGGTTATCGAAGACGAAGAGATCATCCGCAACTCCATGCGCCGTCTGCTGGAGCGCAACGGCCACGAGATTGCCGCCAGTCCCTCGCTGGAAGACGCGACGGCGAAGTATCAGCCGTCCGATTTCGACCTGATTATCTCCGACCTGCGCCTGCCCGGCGCCGCCGGCACCGAAATCATCCCGCTGGCTGGCCAGACGCCGGTCATCATCATGACCAGTTATGCCAGCGTGTCGTCGGCGGTGGCGGCGATGAAACAGGGCGCAGTGGACTACGTCGCCAAGCCTTTCGACCACGACGAGCTCCTGCTCGCCGTCGGCCGAGCGCTGGAGGAGTCCAGGCTGCGACGGCAGAACGCCGCGCTCAAGGCCGACTTGGACCGGGATTATCCGGTCAGGGCCATGATCGGCCGCTGCGCCGCCATGCAGCAAGTGTTCAACTGGATCGGCAAGGTCGCCCCCACCGACACCACTGTGCTGATCCTCGGCGAGTCCGGCACCGGCAAGGAGCTGGTGGCACGTGCTCTCCATGAACGCAGCGCGCGTTCCGGCGGGCCGCTGATCGCGGTCAACTGCGCCGCCATTCCGCAAGGCTTGATCGAGGCGGAACTGTTCGGCCACGAGAGAGGCGCGTTCACCGGCGCCGTCGACGCGCGCCAGGGGCTGGTGGAAGCCGCCAACGGTGGCACCCTGTTTCTCGACGAACTCGGTGAGCTGTCGTTACCGGCCCAGGCGCAATTACTGCGCGTGCTGCAGGAAGGCGAGATCCGGCGGATCGGCTCCTCGACCGCGCGCAAGGTCGATATCCGCCTGGTGGCAGCGACTCATCGCGACCTGGGAAAGATGGTGGAAAACGGCCAATTCCGGGAAGACCTGTATTTCCGTGTCCACGTCATGGAAATCCGCATGCCGCCGCTGCGCGAGCGTGGTGAAGACATCGTCGAGCTGGCCAACTTCGTGCTGGAAAAAGCTTGCCGGCGGTTGCACCGCCCTCTAATGCGGCTCGACCGCGATGCGCTGGCACGACTCCAGACCTACGCTTGGCCAGGCAATGTCCGCGAGCTGGAAAACGTCA
>DASULL010000336.1:0-4994 GCA_036278215.1 Gammaproteobacteria bacterium
TCCAGATCGACGAAATGGATGTAGCGCGTGCCAATAGACCGCACCGCGGGTGCATGCTCACGCACCGCGGCCAGCAGCTTTTCGAGACGGAAGGCGGAAAGGGCAGGATTACCGGTCAAACGTAACATGTCGCCCGTCCAATACAAACATGTGACAGCGCCCGGAGCCGGGCGCCAAATATTAACGAAGCTGCTCGTACAACAGCGCCAGGATCCGCTCGGCGGCAGTGGCGGGAGCCGGCTTGCCGGCTTCATCGGCCACCGTGACGTCTGTCTGACGGCCGTCTTGCTTGAGCTGAATCACATAGAGCGCCACCTGGTCGGACTCACTTCGCCAGAACGCCAGGCCTTCCAGGAAGCCTTTCTTACGGGGCTCCTGATCTGCCCGGGGATCATAGCGGACGAAGTACTGCCCCTCGGCACGATTGCGGTCTTCCAGGGTAAAACCAAGCCGATCGATGGCGAACCCGACCCGCCGCCAGGCTTCGTAGAAGGAATCCGGCAGTATCAACCGAGGCCCATCGTCGCCCTTGAGCAACTCGGCGCGGGGCGCCTGGTTTTCCTCGGCTGAACGCGCCGGGGTAGGTACCGCCGTGGCTTGGTTGCCGCCAGCGTTGAGATCCGGCGGCAGGCGCAGCCGCTCAGCAGTTTTCGCCGCCGCTTTCTCGCTGTCCGAGCTGCCGAACACGCTGCAGCCCGCCAGCAGGCTCGCGCCCAGCAGAACGGCGCTCAGCAGCAGGCGGGGCCGCATCGTCCGCTCGCTCACCTACAGCACGCCAGCCAGTTTCATCGCCTGGCGCACAGTCTCGTGATACTGCTCCTGCAGCGGCGTCATGGGCAGGCGAATGCCGCCCTCGATCAGGCCCAACTGCTGGACAGCCCACTTCACCGGGATCGGGTTCGACTCGCAGAACAGCGCCTGATGCAGTGCCGCCAACCGGGCGTCGAGGCGATCTGCTTCTTCGCGATCACCTCGCAGCGCTGCGGCGCACATCTCTCGCACCAGCTTCGGCGCAACGTTGGCGGTCACCGAAATGACGCCCTTGCCGCCAGCCAGAATGGTCTCGCGCGCGTTCATGTCATCGCCGCTGACCACGTCCAGCCGGTCGCCGCAGCGTTCGACGATCTCTCGGGCGCGCTGAACGGTGCCGTGCGCTTCCTTGATCCCGACGATGTTCGGAATCTCAGCCAGCCGCTCCACCGTTTCCGGCAGCAGATCGCAAGCGGTGCGGCCGGGCACGTTGTAGAGAATCTGCGGAATCGGGCAGGCATCGGCGATCGCCTTGTAATGGCGATACAGGCCTTCCTGAGTCGGTTTGTTGTAGTACGGCGTTACCAGCAACACAGCATCGCAACCGCTGTCGGCCGCGCTGCGCGTCAAGGCGATGGCTTCCGCCGTCGAGTTCGAGCCGGTGCCGCCGATGATCGGAATTCGGCCACGGGCAAGCTCGACCGCCTTGCGCATCACCAGGCAGTGCTCGTCGTGGTCGAGCGTCGCCGACTCGCCGGTGGTGCCAACCGCGACGATCGCGTCGGTGCCGTTTTCGATCTGGAACTCAATCAGACGCTCCAGCCCTCCAAGATCGAGAGAGCCGTCGTCATGCATAGGGGTTACCAAGGCAACCATGCTGCCGTGGAACATCGCTGATCCCCGCTGGAAAAATGGAAAACGCCATACTACTTGGCGCGCCTTGCAGCAGGCAAGCGAGACGATAACCGGAGGCCGCTGCGGCAAGCCTCGTTCTGCTACACTGACCTTCTTTTCGGCCGACGGCTGCCGGCGCTCGGGAAGACGGTGCATAGACGGACAAGACGATGAAGAACCTGCTCGTGATCTCTGCCTTGAGCGAAGACAAGCCCGGCATCGTCGACGAACTCTCAAAAACGATCCTGGACAGTGGCTGCAACATCGAAGACAGCCGCATGACCGTGCTGGGTGGTGAGTTCGCTGTCATCCTGCTGGTATCCGGCAAGTGGAACGAGCTCGCCAAGCTGGAAAACTGCCTGCCGGCGCTCAGCCGCCGCCTGAATCTGCTGCTCAACAGCAAACGGACCGAGCTGCCGCGGCGACGGGGCAGCCTGCTGCCCTATGCGGTCGAAGTGGTGGCCCTCGACCGTCCGGGCATCGTCAACCAACTGGCCAACTTTTTCACCCGCCGCGGGATCAACATCCGCGATCTGGCCACCGCCAGCTACAGCGCTGCCCATACCGGGACGCCGATGTTCTCGGTGCAGATGACAGTGGACGTCCCGGCTGGCACTCACATCGCCCACTTGCGCGATGATTTCATGGACTTCTGCGACGAGCTCAACCTCGATGCCATCATAGAACCCGTCAAGGGCTGACGGAGCGTTTAGCGCGTGTTGCTTGAGTAGCGGTACCTAAGTACCTAACTAAACACGCCCTCAGGGAGAAAACATGAACAAAGTAAACATCGGTCAGCCGGTGCCGGATTTCAGCGTCGCCGCCACCGGCGGCGAGTTCCGGCTCAGCGACTATCGCGGCCGCAAGGTCGTTCTCTACTTCTACCCCAAGGCCAGCACCCCCGGCTGCACCCAGGAATCGCAGGATTTTCGCGACCTCGCCGGCGAGTTTGCCGAAGCGGGCGCAGTGATCGTCGGCGCCTCGCGCGACAGCCTGAGGGCGCAGACCAACTTCAAAACCAAGCACGAGATGCCGTTCGAGCTGCTCGCCGACACCGACGAACAGGTCTGCCGGCTGTTCGACGTCATTCAGGAAAAGAACATGTATGGCCGCAAGGTGTTGGGCATTGTCCGCAGCACCTTCCTGATCGACGGCGATGGCATCCTGCGACAGGAGTGGCGCGGCGTGAAAGTCGCCGGCCATGCGGCAGCCGTGCTGGACGCAGTCAAGGCCCTTTAGCGAAAGGCGACAATCTCATGGCAAGGAAGTCAAACCCCGGCAAGCGCCTGTATGTACTCGACACCAGCGTGCTGATGCACGACCCCACCGCGCTGTTTCGCTTCCAGGAGCACGACGTCGTGTTGCCGGCGGCGGTGCTGGAGGAGTTGGACTCGGCCAAGAAAGGCGTGTCCGAGGTAGCCCGCAACGTCCGCCAAGTCAGCCGCTTCCTCGACGAGCTGCTGCAGGATGCGGATCTCGCCGACATCCAGCGCGGCCTGCCACTGAACCGCAACAGCGAGCGCCAGGCGATGGGCCGGCTCAGCTTCGACCTGCAGCCGAACGCCGGCCACGGCGACAGCGCCATCCTCGCCAGTGCCCAACAGCTGCAACAGAGCCGCCCGGACGTGCAGGTGGTCCTGGTTACCAAGGACATCAACCTGCGCATCCGCGCGCTGGTGCTCGGCATTCGCGCCGAGGACTATTACAGCGATCAGGTGCTGGACGACGCCGACCTGCTGCACACCGGCATCGGCGAACTCACACCTGAAGTCTGGGCAACGGCGCAGGAAGAGCTGTACGAACAGCGGGTCAGCTACCGTCTGCCGCTGCCGGCTGGCGATTGGTACGTCAATCAATGCGTTTTCGTGGAAGAGAGCAGCTTCGAAGGCATCATCCGCCGGATCGACGACGGCGTGGCCCGCATTGAGCCGCTGATCGACTACCGCCGGCCGGATGCCGCCGCTTGGGGCATACACGCCCGCAACCGCGAGCAGAACTTCGCCCTCAATCTACTGCTCGACCCCAACATCGATTTCGTCACCCTGCTCGGCCCCGCCGGCACCGGCAAGACGCTACTGACCCTGGCGGCCGGCCTGGTACAGACACTGGACAAACAGCGCTTCGGCGAAATCATCATGACCCGGGTAACCGTGCCGCTGGGCGAAGACATCGGCTATCTGCCCGGCACCGAGGAAGAGAAGATGACGCCCTGGATGGGCGCGCTGATGGACAACCTCGAGGTTTTGACCCAGACCGACACCGGCGGCGGCTGGGCCAGAGCGGCAACGCAGGACGTACTCCACAGCCGCATCAAGGTGCGCTCGCTCAGTTTCATGCGCGGCCGCACCTTCCTCAACAAATACCTCATCCTGGACGAAGCGCAGAATCTCACGGCCAAGCAGATGAAAGCGCTGGTGACCCGTGCCGGGCCGGGCACCAAGATCGTCTGCCTGGGCAACATCGCCCAGATCGACACTCCCTACCTCACCGAAACCAGCTCCGGCCTCACTTATGTCGTCGAGCGCTTCAAGAACTGGCCGCACGGCAGCCATATCACCCTCAGCCGCGGTGAGCGCTCACGGCTGGCGGACTACGCGACGGAAGTACTATAGGGAGAGGGCGTTCACCACAGAGACGCAAAGGAACACAAAGACAAGATTCTTCCCTTGTGACTCTTCGTGTCCTTGGTGTCTTGGTGGTCAATCTCCCCGTCTTCCTCTGTGCTCTCGGTGTCTCTGTGGTGAGCTCTCAAGTTGCTCCGAGCGCCAGCTGCACGGCTCTACCTCGGTTATCGCTACGGATCGTTGCGGTGCTGCCTGAGTCGGTTCCGGCTTGCTTGCATAGCTTTCTCTCTGCCCAGACACTTGGCCGTAGTCGGCAGTAGCGCAAGCCATTAGTAGGCTAATCTTCAGGCCCTGGGCCGGGTTTCGCCGATACAAAAACGCTGCCCCAGGGAACGGGCGCAGTGACCGCCTGGTCGAACCTCAGGAGTCGCCCCGGGAGAATAATCTTGAAACAACTACGACCGCTTGTCGTCGCCTTGGTCCTGCTGACCGGGGGCGTTGGCGCCGCTCCGGCGCCGTCGTCGCTGCCGGCGCTGGGCGATGCCGGCAACAATGCGCTGACGCGGGCTCAGGAACGCGATCTCGGCCAGCAGATGATGGCCGAAGTCTGGCGCCGGCTGCCGCTGCTGGAAGATCCGGAAATCCACGCCTACCTGCAGGATCTCGGTCAGCGGCTGGCCACCCGCAGCACTGCGCCCGAACTCGACTACCATTTCTTCATCCTCGACATACCCTCGATCAACGCCTTCGCCATGCCCGGCGGCTACATCGGCGTCAACGCCGGCC
>DASULL010000337.1:0-4891 GCA_036278215.1 Gammaproteobacteria bacterium
GTAGAAGCCGTAGCTGGTCGGAGGAATGCCGAGAAACTCGATGAGGACAAAGGAAGAGCCGGAGAGAAAGGCGAACAGTCCGGCAAAAGCACAGGCGTTGCTGAGGCTGTAGCCGATGAAGCGCCGCTCGCCGAGCAGCATCCTGAAGTTGCTCAGAATGACGCCGGGCCGAATCGGCTGCCGCCGTGTCGCCGGCAGGGGTTCCGGCAGGGCCAGCGCCAGCAGCGCGATAACCATCACGCCCCAGGCGGCCAGCACCAGAAAGATCGAATCCCAGCCGTAAAACAACAGTAATAGGCCGCCGCCTATGGGCGCCAAGGCGGGCGCCAGCGCCATTGCCGTGGCCATGTAAGAAAGGATGCGGCCGGCTTCCAGCGGCTGATAGATATCCCTGACCGCCGCCCGCCCCAGCACCGGGCCGACCGCGCCGCCGAAGGACTGCAGGAAGCGCCCTAATAGCAAGGTTTCGATGTTTGGCGCCAGGGCGCAGAGCACGCTGGCGGCGGCAAAAATCGAGAAGCCGGCAAGCAGGATGGGCTTGCGGCCGTAATGGTCGGAGAGCGGCCCGCACAGCAACTGGCTAATGGCGAAGCCGGCCATGTAAAGGCTCAAGGTGAGCTGCACTTGGTCGGCGCCCGCGTTCAATCCCCGGGCTATCGCTGGCAGCGCCGGCAGATACATGTCGGTGGCCAGCGGGCCAAGGGCGGTAAGAGCGGCCAGCAGCAGCACGGTGGCCGGAGATCTCAGCTTGAGCACAGGTATTCCTAAACAGCGGCGATGGGGATTGTTGAGTCCGCCGGGCAGTAGAAAGCAGCGGCCCGGCTCGTTGGCCGGGCGGCTATGGTAGCGCTAGACGGCGTCCGGTTGCTGGCTGGGGAGGCGCCCGGGCAAACGCCGGTATCTCGCGCTCTTGCCGCGGCTGTTGCATTGGCGCGCGGGAGCGGCTGCAAGATCCCCAAGATAAGATTTCCGCCAAGAGGGCGGTTCAGGACTGCTGCGCCATGTCTGGCGGCATAGAGAGCAGATAAGGCCGGCCTGTGATCGTGGTACTGGATGCAGCCTACACCGCCCTGGGCCGTGTAGGCTGACGGCGGCTTTATTCCGCCACGATGCGGTTGCGGATATAGCCGATGCTGCTGATTTCGCACTCGACCACGTCGCCGACCGCCAGAAACTCGGGCGGCTGGCGGGCGAAGCCCACGCCTTCCGGCGTGCCGGTCGAGATGATGTCGCCCGGCTCCAGGGTCATGATTGCCGACAGCAGTGCAATAGTGCGGGCGACCGAAAACAGCTGCTGATCGGTGTTGCCGTCCTGCTTGATAACGCCGTTGACCCGGCAGCGAACAGCGAGGTTTTGCGGATCGGCGATTTCATCCGCTGTGACGATCCACGGGCCGATCGGGCAGCTGCCGTCGAGGCTCTTGCCCAGGAAGAACTGCTTGTGGCGCCGCTGGAGATCGCGCGCAGTCAGGTCGTTGACGATGGTGTAGCCGAAGACATGCGACAGAGCCTCGGCTTCGGGGATGTTACGGCCGCCACGGCCGATCACCACCGCCAGCTCGGCTTCCCAGTCGAATTGCTGGGTGATACTGCTTTGCAGCGGCACGTCGGCGTAGGGGCCGGTAACCGCGCTCACGTTCTTGGTGAAGACGACAGGGTGCTCCGGCATCTCCACCGTCAGGCCTTTGGTCTGCAGCGATTCGCGGGCGTGCTCGGCGTAGTTCAGGCCAAGGCAGATGATGTTTTTGCGTGGCCGGGGGATCGGCGAAAGCAGTTCGAGCTCGGCCAGCGGGATGCTGCGGGCGGTTGCATCGGTCTGGAGTTGCACTAACAGCGCGGCCGGCTCTGCATGCTGTTCCAGCAGCTCCAGGACGGTTTTCGGATAAGCCGGCCCGGAGCCGGTCAGCAGGCGATCGTCGACCACTATGCCCCAGCCGGTAGTGCCCTCATGACGAAAAGATGCAACGCGCATTGGCAACCCCTTCATTGTGCGTTTTGTTGATCGAGTGTAGCCGAACTCCACATCTACCAGCGACTGCAGTAGACGGCAGGTGTGGATATACTCGGAGCGGAATTGTTCCTGAGGTTGGCCCGGAGCACGGACCTGTAGAATCAAGATGCGTATGCTGAACAAAAATTTTTGGCCGGGGTTCTGGCTGACGCTTGCCACAGCTGTGACTGGGGTGGCCCAGGCGGCGATTTATCCGCTGCCGCCGGCAGATGTGGACATAATCGGCGAGCTGCGTAGCGTCGAGGTGCAACCGGACGAGACGCTGCTCGATATTGGCCGCCGCCACGGCGTCGGCTACGAAGAGATGCAGCGGGCCAATCCCGGCGTCGACATGTGGGTGCCGGAACCTGGCACAACGGTGGTGGTGCCGACTCGGCACATTCTGCCTTCGGTGCCGCGTGAGGGGCTGGTGCTCAATGTTGCCGAAATGCGGCTCTACTACTATCCGCCGGCAAAAGCGGGGGAGCCGCGCACGGTGGAGACTTATCCGGTCAGCATCGGCCGGATGGACTGGCGTACTCCGATCGGCAAGACCAGCGTCGTTGCCAAGCAGAAGAATCCCAGTTGGTATCCGCCGCAGTCGGTCAAGCTGGAAGCCAAGGCGGAGGGCAGAGAAGTGCCTAGCGTGGTGCCGCCGGGGCCGGACAACCCGCTCGGCACCCGGGTGCTGCGGCTCGGCATGCCGGCTTATTTGATTCACGGCACCAACAATCCGTGGGGTATTGGCATGCGAGTCACCCATGGCTGCGTGCGGATGTATCCCGAGGATATCGAGAACCTGTTCGAGCGCGTCTCGGTTAACACGCCGGTGCGGATCGTCAACGAGCCGGTGAAGGTCGGCTGGTTTGCCGGCTCCCTGTATCTGGAGGCGCATCCGGTGCTGGAAGAGCATCGGGAAGACGAGGCGCAGATCCTGCGACAGGCGGTCGAGCGGATTGTCCAGATCCTCGGCAACCACGGACACCGAGTCGATTTGGCGCGAATCAAAGAAACCATCAATGATCAGGCCGGTCTGCCGACATCTATTTCACGCTCTAGTATTTAAAATCTCAGCCCGTCATTTCGATCAATCACCGCAACATTCGCTGCTCCTCGGGCCAACTTTTACGACGTCCGGCGCAGAGACCTACTCTCGGGCGTGAAGCATAGCTATACCACTACCTTTTCGAACGGCGTTCTCGCTATGCGCGGTTGGCCCAAGTCGATGGTAAGGACACGACTGCGGCTTCTTCCAGGCTGAGTTCAAGCGAATCGTGCGACGGCTGAAGCAGCAGCCACACAAACATTAGGTTTTTGCTGCCCTCGCTGATAAGCCGCTGCCACTAGTGCATCAACCGGCTGAGCTCGCCGTCTCTGGCCGGCAAGTTCCAGGTGGATTACTTGGCAGAAGGGGAGCGGGAAGAGTTGACAGCACTGAAGTTGGCAAGAAAGTCGCCTAATTCTGTAGTCCAGACGTAAGAGTTCAAGCGCTATTAAGCAACAGACCTGCATGGATTCTTGATGAGTGGCTACCGGATAGTCGCCGACCGGTGCGGCAGAAAATCGCCTGTAGGGACGAGTAGGAAAGAGCTTGACAAGCGTAAAAAGTGCAAATAGCTTAAAGGTTAAAATAATTAAAGCTTAAAATAATCGCACAAGCTCCGCGTAGAACGGGGAATGCAAGCAGGGAGGAGCGACAAGTGCGTTCCGAAAGCAGGAAGAAGCTTACCGGCGCCATGGGTGCCTGTATCATGGCGGCAGCTAGCCTTGTGCCTACCGCTGCGATTGCTGCTGATGTGACCCTGAGAGCCGTCAGCGGCTTTACCAGCGGTTCGGCGATTTCACGGACCTTCGACGAATTCGTCAACAAGGTCAATTCCGACCCTGATGCACCGGTGCAGTTCAAAATGATGGGCGGCCCGGAAGCGATGCCGCCGTTTCAGTTGGGTAATGCCGTTCGCACCGGCGTGGTCGATGTCATCCTCGCCCCGGGCGCCTTCTACAGCAGTCTGATGCCGGAGGCCGAGGCACTTAAGCTAAGCATGTACTCGCCGCAGGAGCTGCGGGCAAGCGGCGCCTGGAAGTACATAGAAGATCTGTGGCGGGAGAAGCTGAATGTGCATTACCTCGCCAATACCAACTACGGTAATCGATTCCATCTCTATCTCAACAAGCGGTTGGCTTCGCCAGATCTCTCGCGCCTGAAAATCCGGGTTACCCCGGTTTACCGCGACTTCTTCAGCAGCCTGGGCGCGACCGTGATGCAGACGCCGCCGGGCGAAGTCTATACCGCCTTGGAGCGGGGAGTGGTTGACGGCTACGGCTGGCCGATGGAAGGCATTTTTGATCTGGGCTGGCACGAGCAGACCAAGTTCCGGGTAGATCCTGGGTTCTACACCGTCGAAGTCGGTGTGCTGATCAACCACAACAAGTGGCAAAGTCTGACCGAGGCGCAGCGTGCCTATCTGACCGAGATGGCAGCCTGGCTAGAAGAACGCAACAGTTCCAACGCCGCGGTCAACGAGTCGGAGCGCAAGCGTCAAGCCGAAGCTGGCATCGAGACCATCGCTTTCACTGGCGAGCAGGCTCAGCATTGGATCGAGCAGGCCTACCAAGCCGGCTGGGAGTCCATCATCAAGCAGAGTCCCAAGCACGGACCGAAGTTGAAAGAACTGCTGAGCAGGTGAGCATGCAAGGCGCGGATGCTGCGCATTGGCCGGGCGAGCCTCGCGGCCGGCTCGCCGGTATCTATCACCTGCTAATGGAAATGCTGGGTGTGGTAGCCGGTGTGATCCTCGGTGCACTGGCCCTGCTGATCACCTATGACGTGGTCGCTCGCAACATCACGCTGCCCACGGTGGGCTGGGCCCTGGAGATAACCGAGTACGGCCTGACTGTCGG
>DASULL010000338.1:0-4187 GCA_036278215.1 Gammaproteobacteria bacterium
CGACCGCTTCAAAGAGCAGGCGCGACTGGCTTTCGGCATAGGCACCAGTCTCACCAACGACCTGGGGCATCCGCCGCTCAACATCGTCATCAAGATGACCGAATGCAACGGCCAGCCGGTGGCGAAGCTTTCCGACAGCCCTGGCAAGGCCATGTGCCACGACGAAACCTACTTGGCTTATCTGCGCCAGGTATTCAAGGTGCCTGAAGAAGCCTAGAGTTTCTTATCAGGAGCCGCACAGTAATAAGCCGCAGGGCTTGCAGGCACGGCTTGGTGAAACTGGTTTGCCGGCTGTCGGCGCGACGGTGTAAAACTTGGTGCGGCCGGACGGCGGGAGGCTTGCCCCCGCCTTGCAGGGAGGGAGGAGAACAACATGAAAACACTGGTTGATCATCTGGCTCAGTACGCGGACTATCACCGCGATCGACGCAATATCGTCAGTCATTTCATCGGGATCCCATTGATCGTGGTCGCAGTGGCAGTGCTGCTGTCACGACCTGGCTTCGAACTGGCCGGCTTGTGGTTGTCGCCGGCAGCGGTGGTCACTGCGGCGACCATCCTATTTTATTTGCGCCTGGACCTGCGTTACGGCGTCGTTATGGGCGTATTGCTGGCCTTAAGCCTGTGGGCAGGGGCTGTCTGCGCCATGGGCAGCACCGGCCTGTGGCTGGGAATCGGCGTCGGTGGCTTCGTAATCGGCTGGGTAATTCAGTTCGTCGGCCATTACTACGAGGGCCGCAAACCGGCCTTCGTCGATGACCTGCTCGGCCTGATCATCGGACCGCTGTTCGTGGTTGCGGAGCTTGGTTTCCTGTTCGGCCTGCGCGACGAGGTGCGGCAGCAGGTGGAAGAGCGCGCCGGTCCGACCTGCATTCGTGAGAAGAAAGCAGCGGCCTGAGGCCGCTGAGCAGCAAAGCAGGCAGCCAACCGCTGCGACGGCAGCGTCGGCCAAAGCAAGCGCTCGTATCTGGCTATACCGGCGAGTGAATGGCGGCGGAGTACCCAATGAAGCTGCAAGTCATGTCCGATCTTCACCTGCGGCCGCAGCACGGTTTCACCATTCCCGAAACCGATGCGGATCTGATCGTACTTGCCGGCGATATAGGCCGCGGGCTGAGCGGCGTGCAGTGGGCAATGGACGAAGCCGGGCGGCTTGGCAAGCCGATCGTCTACGTCTTCGGCAACCACGAGTACTACACCCATGTTTTCCCGGATCTGGCCGATGACGCCAAGCGAGCAGCTGCCGGCAGCGGCGTGCACGTTCTCGAGAACGACCAGCTCATCTGGGGCCAGACGCGCATCCTGGGCTGCACCTTGTGGACCGATTTCCTCCTGTTCGGCGAGGAACAGGAACAAGACTGCATTGCCGTCACCGAAGCGGTGCTGTACGACTACAAAATTATCCGGACAGCTGACCAAGAGCCGCTGCGGGCCCACCTGACCCAGCAGCGGCATCGGGAATCGCGGGAGTGGCTGGAAACGCGGCTGGCGGAGCCCTGGGCAGGACCGACCGTGGTGGTGACGCACCATGCGCCCTGCCGGGAAGGATCGCACCCTCACTTCGATGGCCCGCTGACGGCCGCCTTCACCTCCGACCTGAAGCCGCTGATGGAGCGCCACTCGATCGATTTGTGGATTTGCGGACACAGCCACGCCAACGTCGATTTGCTGCTCGGCCGGACCCGTCTGCTGAGCAACCAGCAGGGCTATCCGGCCGAACAGGTCCCCGGGCCGGCGTTCGAGCCGGGTAAGGTCGTTGCAGTGGGCTGATGCGGCCTAAGCGCTGGCGGGGGATCGGCCAGACAGGCGGTGTCGCTGCAACTGCCCGGCTCGGATGTTAGCGAAAGGCGTTTTATCGCTGCTGCCGCCGTTCCCGCCATCCGGCCCAGGCCGTCTTTACTGAAATGGATTCGGCACCTGGCTCGAGGGCTTGGTGGCTACCGCCTCCGGCAACTCTTCCCCTTCCAGCACCTTGAGCGTGTCATTCAATAGCCGCTGCAGCTGCCGGGCCCGTTCCAGGCCGGCTTTATCGCGGGTGATGTCGACGTTGCCATAGATCGAGATGCGGTCGAGCCGGTTTTCTACAGTGAGCTCGTCGATCTGCAGCGACTCCGCTTCATTTTCGAACGGTCGAATGGTCTCCATCGCTCCTCCTGGGGGCAGGCTACTTTAACGCTGGCTTGGCAGCGGCAACTTCAGCGGCTGAGCCTTGGCCTCGGCCGCAAGCCAGGGCAGGAAGTCAATGCCGGCAAGGCGTTCCAGCTCGGTAACGGTCACGACCCGGTAATCGTCGGTAGCACGGTTTTCCACCAGGTAGGCGGCGGCCCGCTGCCGTCGCGGGTCATAAACTATCTTGTAGATATGGCTGGGCACCAGCACACGCCCACCAATCTGCTCGAGCTGGGCGCCGAGAAAAAGCGGGCCGGTCATCAGGTACAGCTCGCCCTCTTTCTTCACCAGCGTGCGCACCGCCGACTCAATCCGCGCCCAGAGCCGCTGATTATTACGCGGGTTCTGCGGGATCATGTTGGCCAGCGAAAAACTCTCGTACTGCGCCTGCTCGGTAGGCATATCGCCGGACGGGGTCATATGGCCGCGGTCGAAGCCGGACTTGGCGTAGTCGCGCAGCTCGGCGCGCTCCTTGCGCGGCAGGTGCGGGTCGGCATGAAAGGCGTTCTTACGGCGGATGGCTTCAGCCTGCGCTACTTCCGCGGCAGTGATGTGCTCGGCCGACCAAAGCGGCGTGCGGGTGACGCCGGAGTGCATCAGCCCGAACTCGCTGTAACAGATCTCGCGCGTTTCGGTGGCCAGCCGCGGATTGATAAAACCCGGCGCTTGGCCTGCCGGATAATGCTCGGGACATCCCGTGGATGCAGCGCTCGCCGCCAGAGCAGAGCCAAGCCACAGCCCTGCGAGTATTCGTACCAGTAGTCGCACTACGCCCCCGCCTCAGCACCTCAACGCTGGACTTAGGAGCAACGACCGCAATAAGCAAACGTCCACCAACCGTTACAGCGAAGCTCGCGCAGCATGCGCGATAATTACAAACACGACAGGCAGTTATGGAAAATCCACTGCCTTGCGTAGCGGCCTGACGCCATCTACTTTCAATAAGGAGGGGAATCATACAGCGGAGATCGGCGCATCTCCACCAAAACGACAGTGGAAACACCCACAAGGAGGAGTTTTAAATGGCTGCGCGTCTCTTCGTTACTGCCCTAAGCAGAATCTTGCCGCTAGCGCTGGTGTTGGCCGGCGGAACCGCAACCGCTGCGGATCCAATCCGAATTGCTGTCATCGGCCCCATGGGCTTCATCCAAGGCGAAAACCACTGGCGAGGCGCCCAGCTGGCGCGCGACCAAATCAACGAGCAGGGTGGCGTCGCGGTGGGTAAGGAAAAGCGGCCCATCGAACTCATCCAGGTGGAATCGAACGAGATGCTGAGCGTCTCCGATGCCACCAACGCGATGGAGCGCGCCATCACCCGCAACAAGGCGGACTTCGTGATCGGCGGATTCCGCAGCGAAGCGGTGCTCGCCATGCAAGACGTGGCGATGGACTACGAGAAGCTCTTCCTCGGCGTCGGCGCAGCGCACGGCGAACTGGGCACACGCGTCAAGGATGATTACGACAGATACAAGTACTGGTTCCGGGTTGCGCCGACCAAATCTGCCGACCTAGGCCGGCAGATGTTCGCCGTGCTCGGCACCATCGCCCAGGAGATCCGCAGCAAGGTCGGTCACGAAAAGATCCGCGTCGCTATTCTCGGCGAGCGTGCGGTCTGGGCCGACCCGGTGGTCCAGGCGGCACAGGAGAATCTGCCCAAGATGGGCATGGAGGTCATCGGCACCTGGCGACCCTCGGCGGTGGCCACTGACGTCACGGCCGAACTTTCCGCGATCAACCGCGCCAACGCCGACATCATCTTCACAGCGTTATCCGGCCCGGTTGGTATCGTGCTGGGCCGGCAAGTCGGCGAGATGAAGCTGTCGGCGGTACCTTTCGGTATCAATGTGGAAGCACAGAAGCAGGGCTTCTGGCAGGCCACGGCCGGCCAAGCCAACTATGTGTCTACCCTCGACACGTTCGCGCCGGTGGCGATTACTGAACATACCATCCCTTTCGTCCAGGCCTTCGAGAAGCGCTTCGGCGAGCCTCCGGCGTATACGGCAGCCACCTATGACGCC
>DASULL010000339.1:0-40554 GCA_036278215.1 Gammaproteobacteria bacterium
TCAGATCGACCTGCCGGCCGGTAAGCCATCGGGGTTGCGCGATGCCATGCGGGTTCTGAAAGCGGTAGACGGCATTAGCTTTACTTATTTCGGCCATAGCGACGTGGTGCGCCATCCGTTGGTGCAGCGCATCGTCCAGGCTTACGACCGCGACGAAGAAAAGAGCTAGGCAGGCGGAACCCGAACCCGGGAGGGCCGCCTGTAGGAGGGTGCTCGGGCTTTAGACCCGAGACGGCCGCACCAGCGGCCGCAAGCTTAGATGCTAAAAAGAGCTAGCGGGTAGAGCGATGCGAGCAGCATTTCTGGATTTGGACAGCTTTCAGCCGGCTGATCTGGACCTGGCACCGCTACGGCAGGTCCTGCCGGACATCGCCCTCTATGGCGAAACCTCGCCCGAACAGGTGCAAGAGCGGCTTGCCGGGATCGAGGTGGCCATCATCAGCAAGGTGCGGATGACAGCGGCGGTGCTGGCTGCGGCCCCTGCCCTCAAGCTGGTTCTGATCGCCGCTACCGGCACCGATAACGTTGATCTGGAAGCTGCGCGGGCGCGCGGCATCGCTGTATACAACTGCCAGGCCTACGGCACGGCCGCCGTTGCCCAGCACACGCTGGCCTTGATGCTGGCGCTGGCAACCCGGCTTCCCGACTATCACGACGCCGTCCGCGCCGGCCGCTGGCAGCAAGCGCAACAGTTCTGCCTGCTGGACTATCCCATTGTCGAGCTGGCTGGCCGCACGCTCGGTATCATCGGCTATGGCGAGCTCGGCAAGGCGGTGGCGCGACTGGCGGAGGCTTTCGGCATGAATGTGCTGATCGCGGCTCGGCCAGGGGGAGAGATACCGCCAGGGCGGCTGGCGCTCGAAGCGCTGCTGCCGCGGGTGGACGTGCTGACCCTGCATTGCCCGCTTACACCTGCCACCCGCAACTTGATCGGCGAGAGCGAGCTCAAGCTGCTACCGTCCCATGCTTTCCTGATCAACGCCGCCCGCGGTGGCCTAGTCGACGAGGCTGCGCTGGCAACCGCGTTGCGCCAGGGCTGGATCGCCGGCGCCGGCGTCGATGTGCTTAGCGAGGAGCCGCCGCGGCGCGGGAATCCGCTGCTGGTGCCCGACATTCCCAATCTTATCGTGACTCCGCACAGTGCCTGGGGTAGCCGCGAGGCGCGGCAGCGCATCATCGATCAGTTGGTCGAGAACGTGCGGGCCTTCGTGACCGGCGCACTGCAGCGGCGGGTCGCATGACCAAACCTTAACGGGAGCCATCCTTGCAGCTCGAACTCGATGTCCAATACGCCAGCGACGCGGAAAATCTGCCCAGTGAAGCCGATCTGACCCGTTGGGCGGTGGCGGCACTGCGCGACAGGGACGCTGCCGCCGAGCTCACCATCCGTGTAGTCGATGAGCCGGAGAGCCAGGCGCTGAACCGCGACTACCGAGGCCGCGACAAGCCCACCAATGTGCTGTCGTTTCCGTTCGAGGCCCCACCTGGGGTAACCAGCGATTTGCTGGGAGACTTGCTGATCTGTGCGCCGGTGGTGGCACGCGAGGCAGCGGAGCAGGGCAAGCCGCTGGCCGCGCATTGGGCGCATATGGTTGTCCATGGCGTGCTGCATCTGCTCGGCTACGACCATGAGGAAGAGCATGAGGCCGAGCGCATGGAGGCGTTGGAGGTTGAGCTGCTTGAGGGATTGGGTGTGGCGAACCCATATTGTGAGTAAGAGTTCGTTCCGTGATGTCTATACCCCTGTGGGACGCATCTGCAGTGCGTAGCCGGTTTCCGCGAGTAGCGTCCAGGTGTTATTCAAGGTCGCACCCAGGAATCTTTCGTACTAAACTCGCTTCCGGGCGTCTTGCCCTGTTAGCACGGAGCTGTTTCTCAGCGAATGAGCGACGACCAACCTAGTCACAGTAACGGCCAACGATCGTGGCTGGAACGCCTGGCACAAGTGCTGTCCGGCGGTGAGCCAAGAGACAAAGACGATCTGATTGAGCTGTTACGCGACACACAGCAGCGCGGGCTGCTCGAAGCCGATGCACTGGCAATGATCGAAGGCGTCCTGCATGTGGCCGAACTGCAGGTGCGCGACATCATGATCCCGCGCTCCCAAGTGATTGTCCTGCCCAAGACCAACGATCCTCGCGAGTGGCTGCCGACCGTGATCGAGCATGGCTTTTCGCGCTACCCGGTGGTTGGCGAAAACCGCGACGACGTGCTCGGCGTTCTTATCGCCAAGGATCTGCTGCGCTATTTCGGCGAAAATCCGGCCAACTTCGACATGCGCGAGCTGTTGCGGCCGGCATTGTTCATTCCGGAAAGCAAGCGTCTCAACGCCCTGCTGAAGCAGTTCCAGGACAGCCGCAACCACATGGCCGTGGTGGTTGACGAGTACGGCGGCCTCGCCGGCTTGGTCACTATGGAGGACGTGATCGAGCAGATCGTCGGCGAAATCGATGACGAGCACGATTTCGACGAGGATGCCTACATTCTCAAGCACGAGCATGGGCATAGCATCGTTAAGGCGCTGACACCGATCGAGGACTTCAACGAACACTTCGGCACCCAGCTCAGTGACGACGAGTTCGACACCATAGGCGGCTTGGTGGCACACCGGTTCGGGCATGTTCCGCGGCGCGGCGAAGCGGTTGTTATCGGGACGCAGACGTTCCAGGTGATCCGGGCCGACAACCGGCGCATCCACCTGCTTATGGTATCTGCGGCGCCGGCCGAGAGCGCACTTGCGACCGCCGGCAGTTCCCACTAATCCGTGACGGTACTACCTCTATCAAGTCGTTGGGCGCCGCTGCTGGCCCTGCTGGCAGGTGCTGCCCTGCCGCTCGCTTTTGCTCCGTTCGGCTGGTGGTGGCTAGCGCCGCTGTCGCTGGCGGTGTTGTTTGCCACCGGCGCCGCCGCGCCCGCCCGCACCGCCGGTTGGGCCGGCTACCTGTTCGGCCTCGGCTTCTACGGGGTCGGGGTTTCCTGGATCTACATCAGTATCAGCCGCTATGGTCACAGTGGCGCGCTGTTGGCTGCCCTGGCTACCGCGCTTTTCGTCGCTTTTCTGGCGCTGTTCCCATGGCTGTGCGTATGGCTTGCCCGCCGATTACGAGGCGGCTCTGGCTTTGCCGTGGTGGCTATAGCCTTTCCAGTGGTCTGGGTATTGCTGGAGTGGCTGCGTACCTGGCTGCTGACCGGGTTCCCCTGGCTGCTGCTTGGCTACAGCCAGACCGATGGGCCGCTGGCGCCGTTGGCGCCAGTGACCGGGGTGCTTGGGCTCAGCGTACTTCTGAGCTTCTGGGCCGGCTTGCTGGCATGGCTGCTGCTGGCGGCGCAGCCTCGGCGCATATTGCTCGGGTTGGCGATCGCGGCGCTCACCCTGGTTGGCGTGCGGCTGCTGGATCGGGACTGGAGCAGCCCAGCCGGGGCGCCGCTGTCGGTCGCGCTGCTGCAGGGCAATATCCCGCAGGAGCAGAAATGGTCGCCGGAATACATGCAGTTCACGCTGGACCGCTATCGGGAGCTGACCGAGCGGCACTGGGGCGTCGATCTCATCGTTTGGCCGGAAGCAGCGCTGCCGAACTGGTATCACAGGCTCGCCGACGATTATATCGAGCCGCTGATCCAGCAGAGCCGTGAGCACGGTACCGATCTGGTGCTGGGGGTGCCGTTCTTCGATCCGCTCAGCGGCGATGCCTACAATAGTGTGGTGAGCTTGGGCGAGCAGGCGGAGATCTACCATAAGCGACATCTGGTGCCCTTCGGGGAGTACGTGCCGCTGCGCAACGTATTCGGCCGCGCGTTCGATCTTCTGGGGGCTCCAATGTCGGATTTTCAGACCGGCGCGAGCAGTGCCCCTCTGTATGCTGCCGGGCACGATGTCGGCGTATCGATCTGCTATGAAGTGGCGTTTGGTCCGGAAGTGGCGGCCGCGTTGCCGGCAGCGCAACTGCTGATCAACGTCAGTAATGACGCTTGGTTCGGCGATTCTCTGGCGCCTCACCAGCACCTGCAGATGGCACGGATGCGCTCGTTGGAAACCGGTCGCGGCATGCTGCGTGCCACGAACACCGGAATTACCGCCGTGCTCGACCACAAAGGCCGGGTCGTTGCCCGCGCGCCGCAGTTCGAGGTCGCCACCCTTACCGCTGAAATCACCCCACGCAACGGCGCGACGCCATATGTGCGCTGGTTGGACCATCCGGTGCTCGGTTTGCTCGCGGTGCTGATGCTCGGGCTGTTGGCCGCTCGCGCCTGGGAAACCCGTCCTGGACGCATAGAAAGTACGGAAAGCCGCGAGGACTGAGCCACAGGTTCAGGCCAGCGGGCTGATGGCGCTGTGTCCGAAACAGGCTGCCCGCCTTTTGTTAAGTCGCCCTTCCTTCGGTGTCTTCCGCTCCTCCGGGGCGCGCTTCTTCGGCTACCGGCCGGACAAATTCAGTACCGCTGCAATTGGGACAGGCTGGGATGATGTCGACGTGGTCGAACTGCAACATGTGGCCGCAGTTGGAGCAGAACAGGACGCCGGGGCCGGCTACTTCGCCGGTGGTGTGAATCTCGGGCGGCATGATGCCGTGCTGGAAGTTCAGGAATTCGACCTTGGTCAGATCGGTGGCCTTGGCGAATTGGTCGAGCAGCCAGTCTTCGATCAGCTGCAGATCCATGTGCAACCAGCCGGCTAAGTCCTGGTCGCCGGCAGCGGTGTACTGCGCTGCCTGTTCCAGGTCGCGCCGCAGATACTCGCCGATCCGCTCGGCCTCCTCCTCGGTCAATTCACCATGCTCCACCGATTGCTGTTTTGCCGTCTGCAGAGCATCGTGCAGCCGCGGGCGGGTGAGGTGGTCGGGTTGGTCCATCATCGTCCGCAGCCGGTGCAGCATCTGCTCGTAGCCGTGTAGCAGTCGGCTCTGGTCCTGCTCTTCCATCGCTAGCCCCTCCGGTGCCTTGCGGGATATCTGGGCTCAAACCGGGCGTGGTGCAACCATCGGAACGCTCAGGTATCCTTTTGTCTTTCCGCGCGCCCGGCTGCGGCGGATTTGCCCGCCGGCGTACCGACTCTCCGACCACTGGACACGCAACCGTTTGATGGACGCCACCTACAGACCCGAGCACGTCGAGCCCAAAGTACAGGCCTATTGGGATCAGCACGGCAGCTTTAAGGCCGTCGAAGACAAGAGCAAGCCAAAATACTACTGCTTGTCCATGTTTCCGTATCCCAGCGGCCAACTGCACATGGGACACGTCCGCAACTACACCATCGGCGACGTGATCTCGCGTTACCAGCGCATGCAGGGGCGCAACGTGCTGCAACCAATGGGTTGGGATGCCTTTGGTCTGCCGGCTGAAAACGCGGCCATTCGCAACAACGTGCCGCCGGCCCGTTGGACTCGCGAAAATATCGCCTATATGCGCCGCCAGCTGCAGTCGCTGGGTTTCGGTTATGACTGGTCGCGCGAGTTCGCTACCTGCGATCCGAGCTACTACCACTGGGAGCAGTGGCTGTTCGTCCGGCTGTTCAAGAAGGGAATCGCCTACAAAAAGACCGCGGCGGTGAATTGGGACCCGGTCGATCAGACCGTGCTCGCCAACGAACAGGTGATCGATGGTCGAGGCTGGCGTTCCGGCGCGTTGGTGGAGCGGCGGGAAATTCCGCAATGGTTCCTTCGGCTGACCGATTACGCCGACGAGCTGCTCGATGGTCTGGATCGGCTCGAAGGCTGGCCCGAGCAGGTGCGCACCATGCAGCGCAACTGGATCGGCCGCTCCGAAGGCGTGGAGCTGGAGTTTGCGATCGACGGCCAAGCTGAGCCGCTGACGGTCTACACCACCCGTCCCGATACCCTGTTTGGGGTGACCTATGTGGCGGTAGCTCCGGAGCATCCGCTGGCGCAGGCGGCGGCAGAAAGCAATCCGCAGCTGGCAGCTTTCATCGAGGAGTGCCGACATACCAAGGTGGCCGAAGCCGATATGGTCACCATGGAGAAGAAAGGGCTGGATACCGGCTTCCGCGCCGTGCACCCGCTTACCGGCGAGCAGGTGCCGGTGTGGGTGGCGAACTTCGTGCTGATGGCTTACGGCTCGGGCGCGGTGATGGCCGTGCCGGCCCACGATCAGCGCGACTGGGAGTTCGCTCAGGCGTACGGTCTGCCGATCAAGGCTGTGATCCATCCCGCCGATGGCGGAGTGGCGGATGTCTCCGAGGCGGCGTTTACCGACAAGGGCGTGCTGGCCGACTCCGGCGAGTTTTCTGGACTGACTTCCGAGCAGGCTTTCGAAGCCATCGCCGAGGTGCTGGCCACTCAGGGCCGCGGCCGCAAGAAGGTCAACTACCGCATCCACGACTGGGGCGTTTCGCGCCAGCGCTACTGGGGCGCGCCCATCCCCATGATTCTCTGCGGGACGTGCGGTGACGTGCCGGTGCCGGAGGATCAGTTGCCGGTGGTGCTGCCGGAGGACGTGGAGTTCGACGGCAGCGGCTCGCCATTGAAGCGCATGCCGTCGTTCTATGAAACCACCTGCCCGCAGTGCAATGGCCCGGCGCAGCGCGAGACGGACACCTTCGACACCTTCATGGAATCGAGCTGGTATCAGGCCCGCTTCGCCTGCGCCGATCAAGATCAGGCGATGCTGGATGAGCGAGCCGATTATTGGACGCCGGTCGATCAGTACATCGGCGGCATCGAGCACGCCATCCTGCACCTGCTGTATGCGCGCTTCTACCACAAGCTGATGCGCGACGAGGGGCTGCTGCAGAGCGACGAGCCCTTCACCAACCTGCTGACCCAGGGCATGGTGATCGCCGAGACGTACTACCGCGACGAGCCGAACGGCGGCAAGGAGTGGTTCAATCCGGCCGATGTGGTGACGGAGCGCGATGCCAAAGGCCGCGTCGTCGCGGCCAAGCTTGCCACCGACGGCCAGCCGGTGCAGATCGGCGGCGTCGAGAAGATGTCGAAGTCGAAGAACAACGGCATCGATCCACAGACTCTGATCGACCGCTATGGCGCCGACACGGTGCGGTTGTTCACCATGTTTGCCGCGCCGCCGGACCAGTCGCTGGAGTGGTCAGACGCCGGGGTGGAGGGCGCCTCCCGCTTCCTCCGCCGCTTGTGGGCGCTAGTCCATGGGCATCTCGGACGTGGCCCGGCGCCGGCGCTGGAGGTCGCCGCTCTGGATGATGAGCAGCGCGCGCTGCGCCGTAAGACCCACGAGGTCATCCTGGGCGCCAGCGAGGATGTCGGCCGGCGCTTCACCTTTAATACCGCCATTGCCAAGGTGATGGAGCTGACCAATGCCGTCAGCAAGGCAGCGGACGACGACCGGCCGCAGACCCGGGCGGTGATTCAGGAAGCCCTGGAGGCGGCAGTGCTGATCCTAGCGCCAATTACGCCGCATATCTGCCATGAGCTGTGGACGGTGTTAGGCCACGACGACGCGATCGTCAATGCGGCATGGCCCAAGCACGACCCAACTGCGCTGGTGCGCGATACCATCTCGCTGGCAGTGCAGGTCAGCGGCAAGCTGCGCGGCACCATCGAGGTAGCAGCCAACGCCGATCAGGCCACCATAGAGGCGCTAGCCAAGGCGGAGCCGAACGTTGCCCGCTTCCTTGACGGCAAGGAGCTGGTACGAGTGATCGTGGTGCCGAAGCGGCTGGTGAACCTGGTGGTGAAATGAGATCCGCCGCCCGGCTGCTGGTCATCGCCCTGATGCTGACGCTGGCCGCTTGCGGCTGGCGGCTGCGCGGACAAGGGGTAACCTCAATGGAAGGGGTGAGCCTGTTTGTCGACACGGCTATCACCGAAGCCGACGTGCGCACGCCGGTCATCCGCGGCATCCGCGCCGCCGGCGGCACGCTGGCTGAAACGCCGGGGCAGGCCGAGGCAGTGCTGGTGTTGCTGGGTGAAACAATCCAGCAGCGGCCGGTGTCCATCAGTGCCGAGGCCCGGGCGCAGGAGTACGAGCTGGCCTACGGCCTGCGCTACCGGCTGGAAACAGCTGCCGGGCAGGTGCTCATCCCGGACGAAGTCGTCCAGGTCTCTGAGGTCTACCAATACGACAGCCGCAACGTGCTGAGCACTCAAGCCCGCGCCGCTACCGTCACCGAGCGTCTGCGCCAGAACGCCGTGCGGTTGCTGTTGCCGCGGGTCGAGGCAGCGCTGCGCCAGCCGGCGCGGGAGTAGCTGGCTTGCTCCGGCCGGATGAGTTGGAACGCCACCTCGGTAAGCGGCTCGCGCCGGTGTACCTGATCGGCGGCGAGGAGCCGCTGTTCCTGCAGGAAGCGGAGGATGCGGTGCGCGCCGCCGCCCGCGCCGCCGGTCACAGCGAGCGGGTGGTGCTGGAGGTCGATTCCAGTTTCGACTGGCATCGGCTAGCCGATGCCACTGCCAACCTTTCGCTCTTTGGCGACCGCCGCCTGATCGAGCTGCGGCTGCCGACTGGTCGGCCCGGCACGGTTGGCGCCAAGGCGATCAGCACCTATTGCGAGGCGCCCAGCCCGGACTCGCTGCTGCTGATCACTACCGGCGCCCTGGATGCCTCGCAGCGGCGCAGTGCCTGGGTTTCGGCAATCGATAAGGCCGGCGTCTTCGTCTACGGCTGGCCGCTGCCGTTCGCCCAACTGCCGCAGTGGGTAGAGAGCCGCCTGCGCCGCCATGGCCTGAGCGCGGCGGCGGATGCCCTGGAGCTGTTGGCGGAGCGTTCGGAAGGCAATCTGCTGGCCGCGGCCCAGGAAATCGACAAGCTGCGATTATTGTTCGAAAGCGGCAGCCTCACTCGGGAGCAGGTTGCCGCGGTGGTGGCTGACAGCGCCCGGTATACGGTGTTCGATCTGGCGGAGGCGGCGCTGCAGGGGCAGGTCGGGCGCACCGTACGCATTCTCCGGGGGCTGCGCGAGGAAGGGGTCGAGCCGGTGCTGGCGCTGTGGGCGCTGGCGCGCGATATACGCGTGGCTACCGGCTTGGCCGAGCGCTTGCCGGCAAACGAGCTGTTCAGCCGGGAGAAAATCTACGGCAAGGCGCAGCAGGCGGCGCTGCAGCGGGTAGCGCGGTTGGCGCCAGTAGCGACATGGCGCACGCTGCTCATGCGGGCGGCGCGGGTCGACAAGGTCATTAAGGGGATCGCCGCCGGCAGGTCCTGGGATGAGCTGATACAATTGGGTACATCTTTAGCGCGCATCGCGGGACGCGGCAGCGGCTGATCGATTAATGCGGGCATGGAACAAGCGATGACCGACTTCAACGTCCAGACCTACATGCAGGACCTCGGCCGGCAGGCCCGCGCAGCGGCGCGCGCGCTCAGCCGGGCCGATGCCGGCGTCAAGAACGCGGCGCTGCTGGCGATTGCCACGCAGATCGAGCAGTCGATGGAGCCGCTGCTCGCCGCCAATGCCAAGGATGTCGAGCAGGGCCGCGCCAACGGCCTCGATGCCGCGCTGCTGGACCGGCTTGAGCTGAATCACGAGCGCGTCAATGCCATGGCGGACGGGCTGCGGCAGATCGCCGCCCTGCCGGACCCGGTCGGTGCGGTGCGCGATCTGGCTTATCGGCCGAGCGGCATCCAGGTTGGCCGCATGCGGGTGCCGCTCGGTGTGATCGGCATCATCTACGAATCGCGGCCGAACGTGACTGCCGATGCCGCCGGACTCTGCCTGAAATCTGGCAATGCCACCATTCTGCGCGGCGGTTCTGAGGCACTGCGGTCCAATTCGGCTATCGCCGAGTGCATTCGGGCCGGGCTGCGTCAGGTTGGTCTGCCGGAAGCGACGGTACAGGTCGTCGAGACCAGCGACCGCGCCGCGGTCGGCGAACTGATCCGGATGAACCGTTACGTCGACGTGCTGGTGCCGCGTGGCGGCAAGAGCCTGATCGAGCGCATCTCGCGGGAGGCGACCGTACCGGTCATCAAGCATCTGGACGGCGTCTGCCACGTCTACATCGACGACCACGCCGACCGCGACATGGCGCTGCGGGTGGCGCTGAACGCCAAGACGCAGCGCTACGGCACCTGCAATACCGCCGAAACGCTGCTGGTCGCCGCCGGCATCGCGGCCGACGTGCTGCCGGAGCTGGCGGAGCGCTATATCGCCGCCGGCGTCGAGCTGCGCGGCTGCGAACGCGCCCGCGCCCTGGTGCCGGCGATGGCGGCGGCCACGGAAGACGACTGGAGCGAGGAATATCTGGCGCCGGTGCTGGCGGTGCGTATCGTCGAGGGCCTGGACCAAGCGATCGACCACATCGAAACATATGGTTCGCACCACACCGACGCCATTATTACGGAAGACTATGGCCGGGCGCGGCGCTTCCTGCGCGAGGTCGATTCCAGCTCGGTCATGGTGAATGCTTCCACTCGCTTCGCCGACGGTTTCGAATACGGGCTGGGCGCCGAGATCGGCATCAGCACGGACAAACTGCATGCGCGCGGGCCGGTTGGGCTGGAAGGGCTGACAACGGAGAAATTCATTGTGCTTGGAGATGGCCAGATTCGTGGCTAAAGCCCTGCCGGCACGGTGTAGCATAACTGCGCGAGGGCAGCCGCTATAGCTGTCACGCCTATCGGGATCTTCGGCGGCACCTTCGATCCGGTGCATTTCGGCCATCTCCGGCCGGCACTGGAGGTGTTGGAGGAGCTGCAGCTTGCTGAAGTCCGCCTGATTCCCTGCCATGTACCGCCGCATCGCGAGCAGCCCCGACACGGCGCCGACCGCCGGCTGGAGCTGCTGCGGCTCGCCGTGGCCGATGTGCCGGGGCTAGTGGTGGACGATCGTGAGCTGAAGCGGCCAGGACCGTCCTATACCATCGATACGCTGACCAGCCTGCGCGGGGAATTTCCACATACCCCGCTTTGTCTAATCGTCGGTATGGATAGCTTTCTGAGCCTGCCCAGCTGGCATCGGTGGCGAGAACTGACGAATTTTGCACATTTAGTGGTACTGAGTCGACCGGGTTATGAGCCTTCGGTTAACGACGAACTCGCCGGCTGGCTGGACGGTCGGCGCTGCCGGTCGGTGCAGCAGTTGAGAGAAGCCAACGCTGGCGCGGTCTACTTTCATCCTGTCACCCAGCTTGATATTTCTGCGACCCGTATCCGCGGCTTGATCGGCAGCGGTCGAGCGCCGCGGTTCCTGCTGCCGGAGGCGGTCTGGCAGCGGATTGCGACGCAGGGTCTGTACGGTTGGCGCGGCGGGAACATTCACCCACAACCCACGATAGGTGGTCATGACTGAATCTGACATGCGACTGGAGCAACTGGAACAGGTCGTCCGGCATGCGCTGGATGAATTGAAGGCAGTCGAGCCGGTCATGCTCGACGTGCGCGGCAAAACGCCGCTTACCGATATGATGTTCGTTGTCTCCGGCAACTCGTCCAGGCACGTGAAATCGATCGCCGACAACGTGGTCGACAAAGCGAAGGAGGCTGGCCTGCGGCCGGTTGGTATCGAGGGCGAGGACGCAGGCGAGTGGATTCTGGTGGATCTTGGCGATGCCGTGGTCCATGTGATGCTGCCCGCAGTGCGCGAGCTCTATCGGCTGGAAGGCATTTGGGGCTTTGAGGCCGACGAAGATTTGTCGCTGCTGAACGGAACCCAGCAGTAGGCCAGATCGACGCGTGCGCCTCTTGATGATCAGCATCGGGCAGAAGATGCCCGATTGGGTGACTGCCGGTGTGCGTGAGTACACCGGCCGCCTGCCTGCCAATCTGCTGCAACTGATCGAATTGCCGCTGGGAACGCGGACCAAGGCCGGCGATCCGCGGCGCGCTCAGGCCGAGGAAAGTCAGCGCCTGCTCAAGGCGATTCCAGACGGCGCCTGGGTAGTGGCGCTCGACCCGCGCGGCCGCTCCCTGGCGACGGAAGCAGTGGCGGAACGGCTGGAGGGCTGGCTGCAGGATGGGCGCGACGTCGTTTTCCTGATTGGCGGCCCAGAAGGGCTCACCGAGGAATGCCTTGCCCGCAGCGACGAGCGCTGGTCGTTGTCGGCAATGACTTTTCCCCACATGCTGGTCCGTATCATTCTGGCGGAACAGCTCTATCGCGCCTGGACGATTCTCCGGAATCATCCGTATCATCGCTAGGAAAGCATTTCCTTAAATTCGGCCTGCCCGAACGTATCCCTGCATTCCAGAATGCCTCGCAACAGATTCTTTATGCGGGGCAAAGAGGGCGTATTGGAATAGACTTCACGTATTACCATTGCACAGGGAAGAATTCATGCTGACGGACACCACCCCCGACATCTATCTCGCTTCAAGTTCTCCGCGCCGCCGCGAGCTGCTCGATCAGATCGGCGTACGTTACGGCTGGCTGGCTGCCGACATCGAGGAGATACCCAAGCCGGGGGAGAGCCCAGAAGTGTTCGTCTTACGTCTGGCTCTGGAGAAAGCACGGGCTGGGTTGCGGGCTCGGGGTAGCCGGCCGGCCCTGCCGGTGCTGGGTGCCGATACCGCCGTGGTATTGGATGACACGCTGCTCGGCAAGCCGGAAACTCAGGAGCAGGGCGTTGCCATGCTCCAGCAACTGTCCGGCAAGACCCACCGGGTGCTGACCGCCATGGCGCTGACCGATGGTGAGCGCGAGGCTACGAGGCTGTCGGTCAGCTATGTCAGTTTTCGGGAGATCACCCTGGAGGAGGCCAACCGTTACTGGAAAACCGGCGAGCCGTGGGACAAGGCTGGCGGCTATGCGATCCAGGGGCGGGCCGCCGTATTCATCGAGCGGCTGGAAGGCAGCTATTCTGGGGTGATGGGACTGCCGCTGTTCGAGACGGCGCAGTTGCTTGACGAGTTTGGTGTTACCTATCAGCGGCATTGGTAGCCACAGTGGTCCAGGAAATCCTGATCAACGTCACTCCACGGGAAACCCGGGTCGCCTACGTCGAAAACGGGGTGCTGCAGGAAGTCAGCATAGAGCGGGAACGGCGCCGCGGGCTGGTTGGCAATATCTATGTCGGGCGGGTGGTCCGGGTGCTGCCCGGCATGCAAGCAGCCTTCGTCGACGCCGGCCTTGCCCGCACCGCCTTCCTGCACGTTAACGACATCATTCAGCCGCCGCCCGGCGCGGAAGGTCCGCCGCTACGGCGCAGCGACAATATCAGCGAGTTGCTCACCGAACAGCAGCGGGTGCTGGTACAGGTGGTCAAGGACCCGATCGGCAGCAAGGGTGCTCGGCTGACCACCAACATCACCATTCCGTCGCGTTATCTGGTGCTGTTGCCACATCAGCCTTCGGTGGGGGTCTCGGCCCGGATCGAGGATGAGGACGAGCGCAACCGACTGAGAAACATTGCTCAGACTTTCTTGGAGGAGGGCGACGACAATGGCTATATCGTTCGCACCGCCGCCGAGCAAGCCGGTGCCGAAGCCTTGAGCGCCGATCGCGACTTCCTGCGCAAGCTCTGGGACTCGATCCGCCGGCGCGCCGAGCTGGCCCAGCCGGGCACGCTGGTGCATGAAGATTTACCGCTGGCGCTGCGGTCGATGCGGGACTTGCTTGCCAGCGAAGTGGAAAAAATCCGTATCGATTCCCGGGAGAATCATCAGCGGCTGCTGGCCTTCTGCGAACAGTTCCTGCCGGAGATCGCGCCTCGCATTGAATATTATCCGGGCGAGCGGCCGATCTTTGATCTCTACGGCGTCGAAGATGAGCTGCAGAAGAGCCTGGAGCGCAAGGTGGTGCTGAAGTCGGGCGGTTATTTGATCATTGATCAGACCGAAGCGATGACCACCATCGACGTCAATACCGGTGCTTACGTCGGTCACCGCACCCTGGAAGAGACGATTTTCAAAACCAACCTCGAGGCGGCGCAGGCGATTGCCCGGCAGATACGGCTGCGCAACCTCGGCGGTATCATCATTCTCGATTTCATCGATATGGTGGAGGAAGAGCACAAGCGACAAGTGCTGCGGGCGCTGGAGAAGGCGCTGGAGCGGGATCACGCCAAAACCCAGATCAGCGGCGTTTCTCCGCTCGGCCTGGTGGAGATGACCCGCAAGCGTACCCGCGAGAGCCTGGAACATATCCTCTGTCAGCCCTGTCCCACCTGCATGGGCCGAGGCTCATTGAAGACCGCGGAGACGGTCTGCTACGAAATCTTTCGCGAGATCATGCGCGCGGCGCGTCAGTTCGAGGCCAAGCAGCTGCTGGTGCTGGCTTCTCAGGAGGTGGTCGATCTTATGCTCGATGAGGAGAGCACGACCGTTGCCCAATTGGAAGAATTCATCGGTCGTCCGATCAAGCTCCAGCCTGAGCCTTTGTATGCGCAGGAGCAGTTCGACGTCGTGTTGATGTAGTCGCGGTTGACCGCGGCGGGAGAACTGCTTGCGCAGGTCCTGGTTGGTAAGATTAAGACGCAGCTTGGCTGCTTTGCTGGTCACGGCGTTGGTGCTAATCGCGGTGAGCATGAGCTTGCTGCGGCTTGCCGTCGCCTACGCGCCACAGTTGCGCGGCGAAGTCGAGCGTGTGCTGACGCAGGCGCTGGAGCGGCCGCTGACGCTTGGCGGTATGCGCGCTTCCTGGGCTGGGCGGCATCCCCGCCTTATTCTTGAAGATGTCCGGCTGACCGGCGGACCGTTAACCGGGCTGGAAATCCCGGAGTTGGAGGTCGATGTCGACCTCTTGCATTCGCTGCAGACCATGCAGCTGCAGCTGGCTCATGTGGCCGTCTCAGGGCTGGAGGTGCGGGCGAGCTACGAAGCCGACGGTTCCTTGCAGGTAACCAGGGTAGGCAACGCCAGCATCTCCTCGGATGCTCTAGGCGACGACCAGGGGCCGCGGCGTTTGCCGGCCCGCGTCCAGCTGCGCGACGCCAATGTTCAGCTGACCGATGTCCCCGCCGGCACCACCTACCGGTTGAGCCTAGTAGATCTCGATCTCACCGACACGGGCGACGGTTACGCCCTGGCCGGTTACGTGCCGCTGCCGGATGCACTTGGCCAGAGCGTCCGCTTTCGTGCCGAGTGGCGTGGTCAGCAAGGCGCCGAGGATTTTTCCGGGAGGCTCTACGTCGATGCCCGGCGGCTGCGGCTGCAGCCCTTGTCGGCTTTACTCTCTCGGATAGCGCCGGTGCCGGCGGTGCGCGGCACCGCCCAGGTCGAACTGTGGGCAGACCTCACTCCGCGAGGGGTGGAGCAAGCGAGCGGGCGACTAACCCTGAGCGGCGCTGCGCTGCCGGATGAAGCGCAGCGCTGGCAGACCGTTGCCGACCAACTGAAGAGCGATTTCCATTGGCGCCAGCAGCCGGACGGCTGGGAGCTGGCAGTGGCCGATCTGATGGTCGCCTCGTCTTACCGGGTGTGGCCCGCTACGCAACTGGCGCTGCGCTTGCGCCGCGAGGCGGGCCGGCAGACGCTGGAGTTGGCCGGCAACTATCTGCATCTGGGCGATCTAGCGGCCGGGGCTGCCGTACTGCCGTTCACCCCGCAGCCGATCCGGCAGTGGCTGGCAACCGCCAAGCCGACAGCGGAGCTGCTCCAGCCGCAGCTGGCGCTAAGTTGGGGCGCGGACGGCCTGGAGGACTTTTCTGGGCACGCAGAGTTCCGTGCTGCCGGCCTCCGCCCGGTCGGATCTCTGCCTGGCGCAACCGGGCTTGCCGGCGAAATTGAGGCTGACCGTGCCGGCGGGCGTTTGCGCATCGATACACAGCAGCCCGGCGAGTTGCTGTTTGCCGGATTGTTTCGTACCCCGCTGCCATTTCATAGCCTCCAGGGTGAGGCCTTCTGGCGGCTGGATGACGGTGGTGGCTGGACCCTGGAAGCGCCCATGATCGCAGCAGCCAACGGCGACGGGCGCGCCCAGGCGCGAGTGCGCTTGATTGGGGATGGGCAGGGTGCGCCTTTCATTGATCTGCGCGCACAGGTGGCCGACGGCAAAGGCGCGAGCGTGTCGCGTTACATGCCGGTGTCGGTACTGCCCGCCGAGGTCGTTAAATGGCTGGATGAGGCGGGCATCAACGCCCATGTGCCGCAGGCCGATGTCCTGCTGTTTGGCCGCGTCAACGAGTTCCCCTTCACCAGGGGGACGGGGCTATTTCATGTCCAAGCCGACTTTGCCGATGCCAGACTGGACTACCAGGCGGGTTGGCCCGCGGTGGAGTCGGCGGCCGGTCAGCTACGTTTCGTCGGCGACAGCATGGATATACGAATCGACAGCGGCCGGGTTCATGGCGCGGCCATCGAGCAGGCGCGAGCCCGGATCGACAAACTGGGCGACGCGCCGCTGCTGATCAACGGCAAGCTGCGCGGCAGCGGCCAACAACTGCTCGGCTTCCTGAGCGACTCGCCGCTGGGGAGCGGAATCAGAAGCCAACTGGCCGATATGCGGCTTGGCGGCACTCATGGCGTCGATCTGCGTCTGCGCATTCCTTTTGAATCCGATCCGCAGGTCCAGGTACAGGGCAGCATCGCCCTCAACCAAGCAAGCTATCAGGTGCCGAAATGGGATCTAGCCCTGGATCAGCTGCAAGGCCGGGTGAACTTTACCGAGCGTGGAGTGATGGCGGAGCGGATTACCGCCCGTTACCGCGGCGCCCCTGTTGTCCTTACCGCTGAGACCGGTACGCTGAGGGGGCGCGAGCAGATCCGCGTTTCCGGGCAGCTGCGGACGTCGCTGGAGACCCTGCTCGGCCGGGATGCCCCACCTGGGGTGGAAGGACTTACCGACTGGGATGTAGAGCTGCTGCTGCCGGGCTTTCAGGCTCCGCCCGCGGCCGGTGCGGCATTGCTGGAGCTGCTGGTGAGTTCGGAGCTGCAAGGCATCGCGGTTGCTCTGCCGGCGCCATTCGGCAAACCTGCTGCCGAGGCGCGCCTGTTGCGTTTGTCTGTCCCGGTACGGGAGGCGGGCGCCGGACCGGCGCGACTGGATTATGGGGAAGATGTGCACGCTCTGCTTGGGTTCTCCCCGGACAGCTTAGAGCTTTCCCGCGCAGCCATCGAATTCGGTCCCGGTGAGCCGGTGTTACCGCGGCATGGACTGGCGATAGGCGGTGTGCTCGAGTCGCTCGATCTGGACGACTGGCAACAGTCGGCGGCAGAGGTTGAGGAAGATGCCGCTGCGGCCGGCGGGCTTAGGTTGCAGCTTGCTGATGTCCAGATCGGCCAACTTCGCGCGATGGGACAGGAATTCGCCAACACCAGCGTACGGGTACAGCCGAGCGGCGACGATTGGGCGATCGCGCTTGCCGGTCCGGATGTCGCCGGCAACGTTGTGCTGCCGGCTGAGCCGAATGCCCCGATCGTGGCGCGGCTCGAGCGGTTGCGGCTGCAGACAGGTAGCGCGGGGCGCGGCGCGCCGGCGACGAGCAAACCGAGCATGGCGGAGTTGCCGCCTTTGGATGTGGCAGTTGCCAATCTGGCGGTGCGGGATCAGACACTAGGCCAGCTGGAGCTGGTGACACGCTCCAGCGCTGCCGGCGTTTCCCTGGAGCGAGCCCGGATTAGCGGTCCGCTGCTTGAGTTGAACCTGGCTGGCGGCTCGGATCGAGCGTCTGCCCGGTCCCACCTGACGGCGACCTTGAGCAGCCGCAATGTCGGCAAACTGCTTGACGCTCTCGGTTATACCGACGCTATGCAGGGCGGTGTGGCCCAGGGCAACATGAACGTGGCTTGGGATGGCCAGTTGCCGGATTTCTCCCTGCCGGCGCTGGAAGGGGTGTTGAACCTGAGTCTGCGTAATGGCCAGATCCTCAAAGTCGAGCCTGGCGCCGGCCGTTTGTTCGGTCTGCTCAGTATTGGCGACTTGCCGCGGCGCCTGAGCCTGGATTTCTCCGACCTGTTCGGCAAAGGCTTTGCCTATGATCGGATCGAGGCGCGCCTGCAGCTTGCCGAGGGCAATGCCTATACCCGGCAGTTTTATATGCAGGGCCCGGCGGCACGGGTTGAGCTGGATGGGCGCATCGGCCTTGCCGCCCGGGACTATGATCAGCGCGTTACCGTCACCCCTAATGTCTCTACCACGCTGCCGGCCATAGGAGCGGTTGCCGCCGGACCGGTAGGCGCAGTTGCCGGCTTTGTGACGCAGAAATTACTGCAGAACGAAATCAATAAGCTGTCGCGCTACAGATATCGGGTTGCCGGCAGTTGGGATTCGCCCGAGATCGAGGCGTTGTCATCCGACTCAGGCCCTACTGAGGTTGCGGCGCCCACTGAGGTGGAAACACAGGAGCTTGCGATCCAATGAAAATGCCGGTGCGGGTCGCTGCGGTACAAATGGTGAGCGGGACGGCGATCGCGGAAAACCTGCGGCAGGCGGAGACGCTGATCACGCAGGCGGCCGCCGCTGGGGCGGCGCTGGTGGCGCTGCCCGAGAATTTTGCCTTGATGGGGCAGCATGAGCGCGACAAGCTGGCCGTAGCGGAAACCGAAGGTGATGCGGGGCCGATCCAGGGCTTCCTGGCTGCCCAGGCCCGCCGCCATGGCATCTGGCTGGTCGGAGGTACCATTCCGCTGCTTAGCGGCAGCGCCGAGCGGGTACATGCGGCCTGCCTGACCTACGGTCCGACCGGCGCCTGTGTCGGCCGCTATGACAAGATCCACCTGTTCGATGTCGAGGTGGCCGAGCAGGAAGCTTATCGTGAGTCCGCGACGATAGCGGCCGGGGAGCCGCAGCCGGTATTCGTCGATACCGCCGTTGGCCGGTTGGGACTGACGGTTTGCTACGATCTGCGCTTTCCGGAACTCTTTCGTCTGCTGGCAGCCCAAGGTGTGGAGTTGCTGGCAGTGCCATCCGCCTTTACTGCTACCACAGGCGCCGCTCATTGGCAGGTGCTGATACGGGCCCGAGCTATTGAGAATCAATGCATCGTCATCGCCCCGGGGCAGGGCGGCCGGCATGCCAACGGCCGTGAAACCCACGGGGAGAGCATGATCGTCGGACCTTGGGGCGAAATCCTGGCGCAAGTAGACAAAGGCCCCGATATTGCCATTGCCGAGGTCGACCTGGATCGACTTCATCAATTACGCCACCGCTTTCCAGCGCTGGCACATCGTCGTCTGTAGATGCCGCCTGTTCGGCGTCCACGAGATGCATGAGGACTACATGAGCGAAACCGCTGCCAACAATCTGCAACTGGTACGCAATCACCTCCTGGAGCCGGCCGGCCTGTCCGAGATCGAGCTGGAACGGGTCTTTCAGCAATTGATGGCGCCAGGGATCGATAACGCCGATCTGTTCTTCCAGGCAACCCGCCACGAAGGCTGGGTCCTGGAGGACGGGATCGTCAAGGAGGGCAGCCGCAGCCTCGATCAGGGCGTTGGCGTGCGGGCCATCAGCGGCGAGAAGACCGGCTTTGCCTACTCCGACGAAATCCTACTGCCGGCGCTGCTGGAAGCCTCCGGCGCCGCCCGTGCCATTGCCCGCAGCGGTGAAAGCCAGCGTCTGCGGGCTTGGCAGTCCGGCGGCGGGCTGGCGCTGTATCAGCCGCTCAATCCGCTGGAATCGCTGACCGCCGAAGACAAGATCGCCCTGCTGCGGCGGCTGGATGCCGAGGCGCGGCGACTGGACCCGCGGGTCGAGCAAGTGATCGTCAGCCTTGCCGCCGTGCACGACATGATCCTGCTCGCTAACAGCGATGGCCGCCTCAGTGCCGATGTGCGGCCGCTGGTGCGGCTCAATGTCAGCGTCATCGCCCAGCAGAACGGCCGGCGCGAGAACGGCTCTTCCGGCGGCGGCGGGCGCTTCGGTTATGAGTACTTTCTGGAAGGCGACCGGGCATTCACTTACGTGCGGGAGGCAGTGCGGCAGGCGCTGCTGAACCTGGAAGCGGTGGAGGCTCCGGCCGGTACCATGCCGGTGGTGCTCGGCCCTGGCTGGCCGGGAGTGCTGTTGCATGAAGCGATAGGCCACGGCCTGGAAGGCGATTTCAACCGCAAGGGTACTTCGGCTTTTGCCGGCCGAGTTGGCGAGCGGGTAGCCTCGCCGCTGTGCACGGTGGTCGACGACGGTACGCTGGATCGTCGCCGCGGCTCACTCAACATCGATGACGAAGGCACCCCGACTCAGTGCACCACGCTGATCGAAAAAGGCGTGCTGAAGGGGTATATGCAGGACTCCTTGAATGCACGGCTGATGGGCACTGTCTCGACCGGCAACGGCCGCCGTGAATCCTATGCCCACCTGCCCATGCCGCGCATGACCAACACCTATATGCTGGCCGGCCCGCACGATCCGCAGGAGATTATCCGTTCGGTGAAAAAGGGCCTGTACGCGGTCAATTTCGGTGGTGGCCAGGTAGATATCACCTCCGGCAAATTCGTGTTCTCGGCGAGCGAGGCTTATCTGATCGAGGACGGCAAGGTCACTCGGCCGGTAAAAGGAGCCACGCTCATCGGCAGCGGTCCGGAAGTGCTTACCCGGGTCAGCATGGTCGGTAACGACCTGCAGCTCGACGGCGGTATCGGCACCTGCGGCAAGAACGGGCAGAGCGTCCCGGTTGGAGTCGGCCAGCCGACGCTGAAGATCGACGCCATGACGGTCGGCGGCACGGCAGCGTGAAGATTAAAGGCATTCACCACCAAGGCACAAAGGGCACCAAGGAACACAAAGATAAGACTCTTGCTTTGTGTATCTTCGTCCCGTTCGTGTCTTCGTGTTCAGTCTTCGACTTCGAGGAGTAGTAATGGCGATCGCGGACATGGCACCCGCCCAGGCTGGGCTGCCGCCGAAGGAAGTTTTGGAAGAGCTGGTCAGCCTGGCGCTGGCCGAGGCGAAGAAGCAGGGCGCGAGCGCCGCCGAGGCTGGTGCGAGCGTCGATATCGGCCTGTCAGTGAACGTCCGCAAGAGCGAGGTCGATACGCTGGAGCACCAGCGCGATCGCGGCTTGGGTGTCACGGTGTACTTCGGCCAGCGCAAGGGCAGTGCCAGTTCGTCGGATTTCCGCAGGAGCTCTATCGTCGAGACGGTACAGGCCGCCTGCGCCATTGCCCGTCATACTTCTGAAGATCCGTTCCAAGGGCTGGCTGATCCTGATCTGCTGGCGCGCGAGATCCCGGACCTCGATCTGTACCACCCGTGGGAGCTGGAAGCCGAGCAGGCGATCCAGTTGGCCCGCGAGTGTGAAGCAGCCGCTTTGACGGTCGATCCCAGAATCTGTAATTCCGATGGTGCCGAGGTTTCCAGCCATACCGGTCTGCGGGTCTACGGCAACAGTCACGGCTTCCTTGCTGGTTACGCGGCCTCGCGCCACAGCTTGAGCTGTATGGTGGTCGGCAAGGAAGGCGACGCCATGCAGCGCGACTATTGGTATACCACCTCACGGGTACCGGCTGCGCTGGAAGAGGCTGGCAGCGTTGGGCGGACTGCGGCAGCACGCACGCTGCGGCGGCTGGGGGCCCGCCGGCTGGCGACTATGACTGCGCCGGTGCTGTACGCGCCGGAGGTGGCGCGCGGACTGCTCGGCAGCTTCATAGGCGCTATCAGCGGCGGGGCGCTGTACCGCAAGGCGAGCTTTTTGCTTGACCATCTTGGCAAGCCGGTCTTTCCGGAATTTGTCCATATCGAAGAGCAACCGCACCGGCTGCGCGGCCTTGGCAGCGCCCCGTTCGACCAGGAAGGCGTCGCTACCCGGCAGCGTACTTTGGTCGAGGGGGGAGTGCTGCAGAGCTACGTGCTATCCAGCTATTCCGCCCGCAAGCTTGGCCTGCGCAGCACCGGCAACGCCGGCGGCGTGCGCAACCTGTTGATCCAGCCGGGCGAGCTTGATTTCCAGGGACTGCTGCGTGAAATGGGGCGTGGGCTGGTCGTCACCGAATTGATGGGGCAGGGCGTCAACACCCTGACCGGCGATTACTCCCGCGGTGCCAGCGGCTTCTGGGTTGAAAACGGTGAGATCGCCTACCCGGTGCAGGAGATCACGGTGGCCGGCAATCTGCGCGACATGCTGCGCCAGCTGCGGGCGGTTGGCAATGACGTCGACACCCGTGGCAACATCCTTACCGGCTCGCTGCTGATCGACGGTATGACCATCGCAGGAGAGTAGGGGGAACTCTCACCACAGAGACGCAGAGGGCACAGAGGGGAAGAAGAGAAAGGGCATTCACCACCAAGGCACCAAGCACACAAAGAAAGAATTTTCACTTTGTGTCCCTTTGTGGCCTTCGTGTCTTTGTGTTGAGTTCCCCCGTCTTCCTCTACGCCTCTGTGGCGAATACCTCCGCCTTATTCCCCTTCCCCAAACCGGCTCCTGACCAGCCCATCAAGGGCTTCCAAGGCCGCTTCCGCGTCGGGGCCCTCGG
Organism: Gammaproteobacteria bacterium; assembly: GCA_036278215.1. Classification (GTDB taxonomy): domain Bacteria; phylum Pseudomonadota; class Gammaproteobacteria; order Nitrococcales; family AK92; genus JAAYIK01. Next base: position 22,216 of record DASULL010000339.1, read on the forward strand.
CGCTCAGCAGCAGAGTAGTGCCGCGGCCGGCAGCCAACATCATGATCCCCATGATGCTCTTGCCGTTCACCTCGCGTTTGCCTTTGCTAAGCCGGATCTGCGACTGAAAGGTGGAGGCGAGCGTGACGAACTTGCTGGCAGCGCGCGCATGCAATCCCAGCTTGTTGATCACGCGAATTTCCCGGCTCGGCACGTGATGTTATCTCCTTTCGATGCGTTGGCTCGGGGCTGGCTCGCTGAGAAACAAGCTCCTAGTCGCAGTACGCCTGCACTACGCCATCCTTGCCGCCGCTGACCGCTTTACTGGCGAGCTCGCGCAAGGGAAGCGTGGGATAGTTCAGGACACGCAGCAGCATAGGCAAATTGAGACCGGCGACCACCGCGGTGCGATGAACGCGGCTGAGACGGCAGGCAATATTGCTCGGCGTCGAGCCGTAGGCATCAGTCAGAACCAGGACGCCATCGCCACGGTCGAGTTCGGCGATCAGCCGTTCGGCGTCGGCCTGCATGAGATCGGGGTTGGCGGCTGAGCCCACATCGAGGCAGCGCACCTCCAGCGGGCAGCCATGCATTGCCGCTGCGGCGACGCTGAGCAGGGTCTCGCCGACCCCGGCGTGAGTGATCAGCAGCAACCCGACGCTCATGCCAGCTCCCGATGCCGGACCAGGACGTTGTCCGACTCTCGCCGGAAGTGCTCAGCCAGCCGCTCGGTCAGATAGACCGAACGATGCTGACCTCCGGTGCAGCCGATGGCGATGGTCAGATAGCTGCGGCCCTCGCGCTCGAAACTCGGTAACCAAGCGGCGACGAAGTCGCGGATGTTGGTGTACATGAGCTCGACACTGGCCTGGCTCTCCAGATAGTCGCGGACCTCGGTGTCGCGGCCGGTGAGGGGGCGCAGCCGAGGTTCCCAGTGGGGATTCGGAAGGCAGCGCACGTCGAACACGTAATCGGCATCCTTAGGTACGCCGTGCTTAAAGCCGAACGAGGTGAACAGCAGCGACAGACGGCTGTCAACGCGCCGATCCAGCCGATTGCGGATCAGTTCGCGCAGTTGGTGGACGTTGGTGGCAGTGGTGTCGATGACGAGATCGGCGCGCGCCATGATAGGCGCCAGCAGCTCGCTCTCGCGCTGGATCGCTTCGCCCAGCGAGGTGTTTGGCAGGCTCAGCGGATGCCGGCGGCGGGTCTCGCTGAAGCGCTTGATCAGGGTATCGTCCGCTGCCCGCAGGAACAGGATCTCGCTGTGGACGCCGCGCGCCTTGAGGTCATCGAGGACGCGTGGGAATTGGGGCAGGTCTTCGGCCGCATTGCGTGCGTCGATGCCGACGGCGTAGCGATCCAGAGGTTTTGCCGAGCTCTCGGTGATATGTCGGCCAAAATCGGCGAGCAGGCCAATGGGGAGATTATCGATGCAGTAGAAGCCAATGTCTTCCAGCGTGTGCAGGGCGACGCTCTTGCCGGAACCTGATAACCCACTGACGATCACGAGCTTCATGTACCTTCCTTTCCCCCCTGTTCAAAGCTAGGTCGGGGCTGCTGGCCGCCCCTGCTTGAGCGCCCTGTTGCCGGTCGCTGGTGCGCCCTGGCCGCCACCTCCAGCAGAAGCGGGAGATCGCGTCCACCGAAGATGGGTAGGCGCAGGCGCGGGACAGCAACATCCATTATAGAGCGAATGTCTCGCTCAACCATCAGGGCGTCGACAGGCGGCTGGCGCAGTTCCAGGGCGATCTCGAGATCGACCGGCTGGTCCGAGCGCAGGCACTCCTGACCGAATATCTGGCGCACATCCAGAATGCCAAGCCCACGGATCGCTACTAGGCCCTGCAGTGGCTCGGGGCAGCGGCCATACAGTCGGCCGCTGCCTAGGTAAAGCTCGACGGCGTCGTCGGCGATCAGCCGGTGGCCACGGTCGAGCAGTCCAAGCACTGCGTCACTCTTGCCGACGCCGCTCTCACCGCTCAGCAAGACGCCGACTCCGGCAATTTCGACCAGGGTACCGGGTAAGATTATGCTGCGGGCGCAGGCTTCGGTGGGCACAGTCAGCGCATCTGGGCGGTCTCTTGCCAGTCGAGCAGGCGCTGGTAGATAGCGTCCGTATCGGCTGCTTGCCGCAGTTGCTGACACAGTTCCTGGTCGCTGAACAGCTCAGCAAGATTGGCAAGAATCTGCAGGTGCTCGTCGGTGAAGTGCTCCGGTACCACCAGGGCGAACAGCAGATCGACTGGTTGTCGGTCGAAGGCGTCGAAGTCGATTCCGTGGTTGAGCCTGATTAGGGCGCCACGCGGTTCACCTCCGTGAGTCAGCCGGGCGTGCGGCAGCGCGACCCCTTTGCCCAGACCTGTGCTACCCAGCCGTTCCCGGCCGATAAGTTTGTTGAAAATGACACCTGCTGGTACGTCGTTGGCATCGTCGGCAAGCATTTCGCTGAGAACTTCCAGCGCCCGCTTCTTGCTGCCGACGTCGGTGTCGATTCGGATGCGCTCTCTGGTCAGCAGATCGGCGATCTTCATTGTGTTGCGCCGCGGCACCGAAGTGATGCCGCGGCGGCCGCTCCTTATTCCAGGGGGCCCTTCAGGGCCGCACCTTCGCTGCGGTGGTGGTCAGTGGTCTTTTCTTTGTGCTTCACGAGCTGTCGGTCGATCCGATCGATCAAGCCGTCGATCGCGGCGTACATATCGTCATGGACCATATCGGCATACAAGGTGGCTCCGCCCAATTGGATGGTGGCATCTGCTTTCTGTTCAAGCTTGGCGATAGAGAGAACGACGTGAACGTTGACGATATTGTCGACGTGCTGCAAAAGGCGCCGGAATTTGCTGTTGACGTAGTCGCGCAATGGGGTGGTGATCTCGACGTGGTGCCCAGTCAGATTGATATGCATAAGGCCTCCTTCTTCGAGCTTGTTAACGCAGGCGCCTGCGTTCAGTGGACGAGGCGATGGCCATCGCCTCACGGTACTTCGCTACCGTCCGTCGCGCCACGTCGATGCCTTCCTCACGCAGCAGTTCCATGAGCCGGTTATCGCTCAGGGGACGGACTGGATCTTCCGCCGCAATCAGGCGGCGGATGCGTGCTCTGATGGCGGTGGCGGAAGCCTCGTCGCCATCGGTGGTCATCACGTGGCTGGAAAAGAAATACTTGAATTCGAGGGTACCGCGCGGCGTGTGCATGTATTTCTGGGTGGTGATGCGGGAGATGGTGGATTCATGCATCTCCACTTCATCGGCCACTTCGCGCAGCACCAGCGGCTGCATGTGCTCCTCGCCGTAATCGAAGAAGGCGCGCTGACGGGCGACTATGCAGCGGGCCACCTTGAGCAGCGTCTCGTTGCGCGAGCGCAGGCTCTTGATGAACCAGCGAGCTTCTTGCAGATGGTTGCGCAGGGTAGTGTTGTCGGCGCTGTTATCGGCACGCCGGATCAGACTGGCGTAATAACTGTTGATGCGGACTTTCGGCATCGCGTCGCTATTGAGTTCGGCCTGCCACTCGCCATGCACTTTACGGACGAACACGTCAGGTACGACGTAGTCGATACGCTCGTTGGAAATGCCGGCCCCAGGGCGGGGGTTGAGCGTTTGGATAAGCGCCATGGTGGCGTGCAGATCGGCCTCGCTGATTTTCATTCTGCGCATAAGCTGAGCGTACTGCCGGTTCACCAATAGATCCAGATGCTGTTCCACCAATTCTCTGGCGTATTCCAGGTGGGGGGTGGCCGGATCGAGCTGGGTCAGCTGGATCAGCAAGGCTTCGCCTGGATCGCGGGCGGCGACGCCAACAGGATCGAAGCGTTGGATGCGCCGCAGTACCGGCAGGATTTCGTCCTCATCGACCTGCCAGTCTGCCGGCAAACTCGCCTGAATGTCGGCCAGCTCGCAGCCCAGATAGCCATCGTCGCGTACCGAATCGATGATCGCCTCGGCGATTGCCCGGTCGCGGTCGGTAAAGGTGGTGAGATGGGCCTGCCAGAGCAAGTGCTCGCGCAGGCTGCCGCCGCTGGCAGCGTGATTTTCCAGCGGGTCGTAGGCATCGTCCGGGTTGGCGGCGCTGTAGCTGGTGGAGCCGTCGTAGATATCGTCCCAATCGGTATCGAGCGGCAGCTCGTCCGGGATGCCTTCCTGCGAGGCTGCGTCTGCCTCCGACTGCCGCGCCTCCGGCTCGGCCTGCAGCAGCAGAGTAGTCGGAGCGAGGTCCGGATCGAATTCGTCCGTTTCGCTGGTGAACGGCCCGAGCTCATCGCCGTCGCCGTCGTCGGCCGGTTCCAGCATCAGATTCGAGTCCAGAGCCTGCTGGATTTCAGTTTGCAGCTCCAGCGTGGAGAGCTGCAGCAGACGGATGGCCTGCTGCAGCTGTGGCGTCATGGTCAGCTGCTGCCCCAGCTTGAGTTGCAAGGACTGTTTCATGCCTGCCATGAACCGCGTCTCGCTTGCTGGGTGCCGTGGGTGTGGAATCGAAAGATGTTGTTCATGCTTCTTTCAAATGCTAGCCGAAACACGTGGCCGAGAGAATGACGGCCATCGCGTTTACACCAAGCCGGATTAATGGTGGAGCTGGGTGCAGCTACATTCGGAAGTGCTCGCCGAGATAGATATCGCGTACTCGCTGATTGGCCAGGATCTCGTTGGCGGAGCCGGAGGCGATTACGTGGCCGTCGCCGAGGATGTAGGCGCGATGGCAGATACCCAGCGTCTCGCGGACATTGTGGTCGGTAATGAGCACGCCGATGCCGCGGTCGGCGAGGTGGCGGATGATGCCCTGGATGTCGAGTACCGAGATCGGATCGACCCCGGCGAAGGGCTCATCGAGCAGGATGAAGCGCGGGTTGGCGGCCAGGGCACGAGCGATCTCCACCCGGCGACGCTCGCCGCCGGACAGACTGATACCGCGGGAGTTGCGCAGATGGCCGACGTTGAACTCCTCCAGCAGCTCGTCCAGTTCGCGCTGGCGCTGCTCCAGCGACAGCTCCTTGCGCAGCTCGAGCACCGCCATGATGTTGTCGGCGACGGTGAGCTTGCGAAAGATCGACGCCTCCTGTGGCAGATAACCGATACCTTTACGCGCCCGCAGATGCATCGGCAGCGCCGTGATGTCTTCGCCGCCAAGCTCGATGTGGCCGGCATCGGGCGTGACCAGCCCGACGATCATGTAAAAGCAGGTAGTTTTGCCGGCGCCGTTGGGACCGAGCAGGCCGACGATCTCGCCGCTGGAGACATCCAACGAGGCTTCACGTACCACTAATCGGCGCCGGTAGCCCTTGGCGAGCTTGGAAGCGATCAGGCGACTCATTCGGTTGCGCCGCTCTTTTTCTTTTGCTCGGAAGCCTCGGTCGAGCCCTTTTCCGGGAAGAAGGTAATGCGGATGCGCTTGTCGCTATTTTTCGGGGATTGTGCGCTGACGGTATCTTGCTGCATGTCGTAGCGGATGGCTTCGCCTTTGAATTCGTTCTTGCCCTGGGTCAGCACGGCACTACCCTGGAGCAGAATGTGGCCGGGTGCCTGTGGCTGATACTCCATGTAGGTCGCACGGGCGTGTACATATTCCTGCTGGCCTTCCGGCAACTGCCGGAAAGTGGCATTTTTGCCTTCGGCAATGACGCGGGCCAGATCCCCGGCTGCTGTTGTATGCACCGTCATCTTGTCGGCAGTGATGCGCATGGTGCCTTGGTTGAGTACAACATCACCGGTGTAGACGCTCACGCCGGTGGTGTTATTCATCTCGGCGCGCTCCGCGCTGAGTTCTACCGGCTGCGTCCGGTCGGAATCCAGGGCGAGGGCGGGCAGCGCCGACGCCCCCAGCAGCAGGATACACAGCGGTCTAATTGGCCGACGGAACATAGCGCCCCCTGACTTCCGATAGCAACTCATAGCGCTCTTCATCGAGGTAGACCCTCGCGCCCACGCCGACAAGCCGATTCTGTTCCTGGCGCAGGACCACTGGAGCGGCGGTTTCCGCGTATTTCTGCTGTGGCCGCAGATAGACGTTGCTGCTGTCGATAGCAACCGGCTGGTTTTCCGCCGAAGCTTCTCGCCAAAGCCGGACTTCGCCCTGCAGCTCCGCTTCCTCGCCCCCAGCCCAGATCCGGCCGCGCTCGGCGCGACCGTACCAGGGTTCACCAGTTTCGGTGAAGATCTGCATGGTTGGCGATTGCAGCAGCCAGGTGTCCTGATCCGGGCGGTGGACCATGCGAGCCGAGGTTGCCTGGTACTCCGGCTGGCCCTGGTCGTCGGTCTGCAGCAAGCGCGCGCCGCTGACGTAATAATCGGACTGGGCCGCCTCGTCGCCAATGGTGGGCGGCGGCGGCTCAACTCGTCCGCTCAGCAGTTGCCAGCCGACGAAGACTACGGCCAGCAAGGCGGCGAGGGCGAGCACGATCTGGCTAAATCTGGGCATAGTGCTCCAGCATCGGCGTGAGCTTATCCTGCGCGGCCAGGATCAGTTCACAGACCTCGCGCACAGCGCCGCGGCCGCCGTTGCGACGCGTCTGCCAGTGGCAGTGCCGAGCGACCCAGGGATGCGCATCGGCGACCGTGGCGGCCAAGCCGACCCGGCGCAGTACCGGCAGGTCGACCAGGTCGTCGCCCATGTAAGCGGTTTGCGAAGGCGTGACCGCAAGTTCGCGTAGCAGTTCTTCCAGTGCGGGCCATTTCGGGTTACGTCCCTGCAGGACGTGCCGTATCTTCAACTCCTCCGCCCGCCGGAGCACTGCCTCGCCGCGGCGCGCGGTGAGCAAGGCCACTTCGACGCCGGCGCTCAGCAGCATGCTGACGCCCTTGCCATCGTGAATGTGAAAGGCTTTCAGCAACTCGCCCTGCTGGCCCATGTAGACGGTGCCATCAGTCAGCACGCCGTCCACGTCGAGTACCAGCAGCCGGATCGGAGCTGCCCGTCGCAGCACATCGGCATTCGGCAGATCGAAGAAGGTGGCGGCAATGTTCTCAGCCATGTCAGACCACCCCGGCTCGCAGCAGATCGTGCATGTTGAAGGCTCCGGCCAGGCGACCCTCCGCATCCACCACGGGCATGGCGCTGATCTTATGCTCTTCCATCAGGGTGAGTGCTTCGGCGGCCAGTTGCCGCGGCTGCGCGGTGCGCCCGCCACGGGTCATAACGTCGGCCACGATGGTGCGGTGGACGTCTATGCCGCGGTCCAGGCTGCGGCGCAGATCGCCGTCGGTGAAGATGCCGAGCAGGACATTGTTGTCGTCGACCACGGCGGTCATGCCCAGGCCCTTGCGGCTCATTTCCAATAGTGCCTCGCGCATGGGGGCGTCAGGTGTGACGCGTGGGATGCGGTCGCCGGTATGCATGACGTCTTCGATCAGCAGCAGCAGTCGCCGGCCTAGGCGTCCGCCCGGGTGAGAGCGGGCGAAGTCGTCGGCGGTGAAGCCGCGTGCCTCCAGCAACGCCACCGCCAGGGCATCGCCCATGGCGAGCGCAGCCGTGGTGCTGGCGGTGGGTGCCAAACCGAGCGGGCAGGCCTCTTGGGCGACGCTGACATCGATATGGGCCGACGCCGCCTGTGCCAGCGTCGAACGGGGGTTGCCGGTCAAGGCAATCAGCGGCACGTCGAGCCGCTTGATCAAAGGCAGAATGGTGACGATCTCGCTGGTTTCGCCGGAATTCGACAGTGCCAGCACTACATCTTGCGGCGTGATCATCCCCAGGTCGCCATGACTGGCTTCGCCTGGATGCATGGAAAAGGCTGGGGTGCCGGTGCTGGCAAGGGTGGCGGCGATCTTGCTGCCGATATGGCCGGACTTGCCCATGCCGGTCACCACCACACGCCCTTGGCAGTGCAGGATGAAACGGCAGGCGCGGACAAAGCTGTCGCCTACCCGGGGGCGCAGCGCCAGTATTGCTTCGGCTTCGGTATTGAGTACGGCAGTCGCCAGCTGCTGCAGGCGCTCGTCGGTAACGCGTCCGGGTTCATGGCCGCTGCTGCCGATGCCAGACAGGCCGCGATTGTCCCGACGGATTTTTTCCTGTACTCCCAAGACCTGATCCCTCGTTCAAAACGGTGCATTCGGGTTTGGCGCAAGTCTACCAGTGGTGGCGGAGTTTAAGCGTTAAACGTGCATTCGTCTTCGCTGCCCTGTTTGACTAGCGGCTTCGCTTTCCGGATACTCGCGGCACCTTACATGCGCCTGCGCCCAACGCCGCCTGCGTCGGTGTAACGCCAGGCGCCTAAAATCCGGCATTACGAACAACATGGACCGTGCGCGGCAAGCCTCAGACGTCCTCATCGAAATCCGCGATCTGCATTTCTCCCGCGGTACGCGAAAGATTTTCGACGGCGTCGACATCGACATTCTACGCGGCCAGGTCACCGCTATCATGGGCCCCAGCGGTACCGGCAAAACCACGCTGCTGCGGCTGATCGGCGGCCAGTTACGGCCGGATCGCGGTTCCATCCGCGTCGACGGTGTCGACGTGCACAAGCTTGGCCGTAGCGCACTGTACCAGTTGCGCCGCCGCATGGGCATGCTGTTCCAAAGCGGCGCGCTGTTTACCGACCTCAGCGTGTTCGACAACGTGGCCTTTCCGTTGCGTGAGCACACCCGCCTGCCGGAAACCCTGATCCGACATCTGGTGCTGCTGAAGCTGGAGGCGGTCGGCTTGCGCGGTGCTCGCGATCTCCAGCCGAGCCAACTGTCCGGTGGCATGGCGCGGCGAGTCGCGCTGGCGCGGGCGATAGCGCTGGATCCGATGATGGTCATGTACGATGAGCCGTTCTCCGGCCAAGACCCGATTTCCATGGGCGTGCTGGTGCAGCTGATCCGTAAGCTGAACGACGCGCTCGGTTTGACCAGCATCGTCGTTTCCCACGACGTCCAGGAGACGGCCGCGATCGCTGACCGCATCTACCTGATCTCCGAAGGCAAGGTAGTGCAGGCGGGGACTTCGCAAGAGCTGTTTGATTCCCAGTCCGCCTGGGCACAGCAGTTCATGCGGGCACTGCCGGACGGGCCGGTGCCATTTCACTACCCCGGTCCGGACTTTCGCCGTGACCTGCTCGGCAGCAACGGGACCGACATATGATCGACTGGCTGCGTTCTCTCGGCGCCACCGTGCTGGCCGTGCTTAGCCGTACCGGCCGTGGCCATCTGTTTCTACTGCAAGCATTGGCGGGCGTTCCCAGCGCACTCCGTCGGCCCGGATTGGTGATTGCGCAGGTTTACTCGATCGGCGTGCTGTCGCTGCTGATCATTATCGTCTCCGGTCTGTTCGTCGGCATGGTCCTGGGCTTGCAGGGCTATTACACCCTGGTCGACTTTGGCGCCGCCGAGCGGGTGGGGCAGTTGGTGGCACTATCGCTGGTGCGCGAACTCGGGCCGGTGGTGACGGCGTTACTGTTCGCCGGCCGGGCCGGCTCCGCGCTGACCGCCGAGATCGGTTTGATGAAGGCGACCGAGCAGCTGTCCAGCATGGAGATGATGGCGGTCGATCCGCAAAAGCGGGTGATAGCGCCGCGGCTGATTGCCGGTTTTCTGGCGATGCCGGTGCTGGCGCTGATCTTCAGTTTCTTTGGCGTGATGGGCGGCCATTTGGTCGCGGTCAAGATGGTCGGCATCGATGCCGGCGCCTACTGGGCGCAGATGCAAGCCAACGTCAGCTTTATGGCCGATGTGTACAATGGAATCCTCAAGAGCATTGTCTTCGGCTTCGTTGCGACCTGGATAGCCTTGTTCGAAGGCTACGATGCCGCACCGACCACGGAAGGCGTCAGTCGCGCCACCACCAGAACAGTCGTCCACACCTCGCTTGCCGTGCTGGGGCTGGACTTCGTTCTTACTGCATTGATGTTCAATTAAGGGACAGAGCGCCATGCAAAGCTCACGGGTAGTTGAAATCTGGGTTGGGCTGTTCGCCGTGCTCGGTCTGCTTGCGTTGTTCGTTCTGGCTATGCGAGTGAGCAACCTGAATGACTTCAACGAACCCGAAGGTTATAAGCTGACCGCGTACTTCCAGAACATAGGCGGCCTCAAGGTCAAGGCGCCGGTAACGGTGGCGGGGGTGCGCATCGGTCGCGTCGCCGGTATCGAGCTCGACGAACAGAGTTTCAAGGCGAAGGTCACGCTGGCGATTCGCCCTGGTTACGATCAACTGCCCGATGACAGTAGCGCCGCCATTCTGACTTCAGGCCTGCTGGGCGAGCAGTACATCGGATTGGAACCCGGCGGCAGCGACACCTATCTAAAGGCGGGTCAGCGGATCGAGTACACGCAGTCGGCGCTCGTCCTGGAAAACATCATCGGACAGTTTCTATACAGCAAGGCTGCGGGCGATTAAAGGCTTGTCAGGTGCGGACTGCTCCGTCCGGCAAGCTTTCGTGCCATTGAAGGAGGCAACATGAAGCGGTTGATTGCCATGCTCGGTTTGGGGCTGTGCGTCCTCGTCGGTGCGGCGCAAGCGCAAGCGCCGGAGGCGGAAGCGGAAGCGCTGGTTCGCCAGACTACCGAGCAGGTACTGAGTGCGCTGGAGCAGAACAAGGAGCGCATCAAGGACGATCCGCTGGCGGTACAGGCTCTGGTTGGCGATATCGTGCTGCCAAACTTCGATTTCGAACTGATGAGCCGGTTGGTGCTGGCGCGCGGCTGGCGCGAGGCAACGCCGGAGCAGCAGAAGCGTTTCGTCAACGAGTTCAGGCAGCTGTTGATCCGTACCTATGGCACCTCGCTGTCGCACTACTCGGGTCAGAAAGTGGAGTATTTGCCGTCGCAGCCGGATCCCGATCCGAAACGCGCTACTGTGCGTACCCTGATTCGCCAGGTCGAAGGGCCGCCGGTGCCGGTAACGTATCAACTGCGCCAGACCGGCTCCGGCTGGAAGGTGTTTGACGTTGTGATCGAAGGTGTCAGCCTGGTGCAGAATTATCGCACTTCGTTTGCCGCCGAGATCCAGCAGCACGGGCTGGACGCGCTGATTCAGCGTATCCACGAGCGCAATGTAAGGCCTGGAGCCGCATGAGCGAGTCACGGCTGGAAGCCGGTGAGCAGAGCGGTTGGTTCTGTCTGCGTGGCGAGCTCACCTTTGACACCGTGGCCCAACTGCTTGCCAGCAGCCAAGCGCTGCTGGCGGCCGGCCCGGCGCTGACCATCGACCTTGCCGGCGTGCAGCGCTCCGATAGCGCCGGCCTGGCCTTGCTGGTCGAGTGGGCTCGGTCAGCTGCAGCCCGCCGTCAGGCCATTGCTTTCATCAATATCCCAGCGCAGATGCTCGCTTTGGCGCGTGTCAGCGGCCTCGACGGCGTACTGCCGTTCGAGCGCGTCGGGCCATAGCCATAAGGACGATGACCATGATGGATCCCCAACAGATCAAGAACTGGATTGAGGCAGGACTGCCGGGTGCGACTATCGAGGTGGACGGCGACGGTCACCACTTTCAGGCACTGATTGTCAGTTCGGCTTTCGAAGGCAAGAGCCTGATAGAGCGCCAGCGGATGGTCAAGGCATTGCTGCGGGAACAATTCGATTCCGGTGCGCTGCACGCGCTTTCCATGCGTACGCTGACGCCGGAGCAGTGGGCGAGCGAGAGAAGCTGAGCCATTTATGGACAAACTAATCATGGCCGGCGGCGCACCGCTGTCGGGCGAAGTACGGATCTCCGGGGCCAAGAACGCGGCGCTGCCGATCCTGGCGGCGACGCTGCTGTCGGATGAGCCGATAACCATCGCCAACGTTCCGCATCTGCAGGATATTACGACTACCCTGGAGCTGCTCGGCCGAATGGGCGTGAGTCTGACGGTTGACGAGCGCCTCAATGTGGAAGTCGATGCCACTACCTTGAAGAGCCGAGTCGCTCCTTACGAATTGGTGCGTACCATGCGCGCCTCGATACTGGTGCTGGGGCCGCTGCTGGCCCGCTTCGGTGAGGCCGAGGTATCGTTGCCTGGCGGCTGCGCCATCGGCGCCCGGCCGGTCAATCTGCACGTCGAAGGGTTGCGGGCGCTGGGTGCCGACATCCGCATCGAGAACGGCTACATCAAGGCCCGCTGCGACCGGCTGAAAGGCGGGCGCATCGTACTCGACACGATCACTGTGACCGGTACCGAGAATTTGATGATGGCCGCCGCTCTGGCGAAAGGCACCACCGTCATCGAGAATGCCGCCCGCGAACCCGAAGTGGTGGATCTGGCGAACTGCCTGAACGTCATGGGAGCTCAGATCAGCGGCGCCGGTACCAACAGGATCGTGGTCGATGGGGTCGATAGGCTCTCAGGGGGGCACTACAGCGTGCTGCCGGATCGCATCGAAACCGGTACTTACCTGGTGGCTGGCGCTATCACCGGCGGGCAGGTGCGCTGCAAGTCGACCAATCCAGCGCTGCTGGAGGCGGTGCTGCTGAAATTGGAAGAGGCCGGAGCCGAGATCGACACGGGCCCCGACTGGATCGAGCTGCGGATGCGCCGGGAACGGCCCAAGGCGGTGAATATCCGCACCGCGCCCTATCCGGCATTCCCTACCGATATGCAGGCGCAGTTCTGCGCCCTGAACGCGATCGCCGAGGGTGTCGGCACCATCACCGAGACGATCTTCGAGAACCGCTTCATGCACGCGCTGGAGCTGCAGCGCATGGGAGCGGATATCCGTCTCGAAGGCAATACCGCGATCAGTCGCGGCGTCGAGTCGCTGAGCGGCGCTCCGGTGATGGCGACCGATCTGCGTGCTTCGGCAAGCCTGGTACTGGCCGGGTTGGCCGCTCAGGGCGAAACGCAGGTCGCGCGTATCTACCACGTTGATCGTGGTTACGAATGCATCGAGGAGAAGCTGGCGCAGCTTGGCGCCAATATCCGGCGAGTTCCTTCATGAGCGAGACTCTGACGATCGCCCTTTCCAAGGGCCGTATCCTGCAGGATACCCTGCCGTTACTGGCAAAGGCCGGGATCGTGCCGCTCGAAGACCCGGAAAAAAGCCGTAAGCTGGTACTGCCGACCAGTCGCAACGATGTGCGGATCGTGCTGGTGCGGGCGACTGACGTGCCGACTTACGTGCAATATGGCGGTGCCGACGTCGGCGTCTCCGGGCGCGACGTTCTGATGGAGTTTGGCGGTTACGATCTGTACGAGCCGTTGGATCTCAAGATCGCGCGTTGCCGGTTGATGGTTGCGGGCGCACCGGGCGCGAATCAGCGTCCGGGGCGGCTGCGGGTAGCGACCAAGTTCGTCAATATCACCCGCCGTTACTTTGCCGCCCAGGGGCGCCAAGTGGAAGTCATCAAGCTGTACGGCTCCATGGAGCTGGCGCCTTTGGTTGGGATGGCGGATCTGATCGTCGATCTGGTCGACACCGGCAATACCTTGCGTGCCAATGGCCTGCTGCCGCTGGAGCATATCGCCGACATCAGCGCCCGGCTGATCGTCAACAAAGCGGCAATGAAGGTTAAGCACCGCTCGATTAAGTCCTTGATCACAACTCTGGAAGAGGCCGTTACGGCGCGGGCATCCTGAGTGCCGCTGTTGCGGTAAGCTTTGGGCGGATACTCCGAAACCGGGCTTTGGCTGCGGTGTGCCGTCATCTGTTGAACTTCTTGCCTGGGTCCGGCTTTATTTCCTGTTACCTAGTTTTCTGGAGCTGCCATGCTCGATATCAAACGTCTGAGTACCGCCCAGTCGGATTTCTGGCCCCAACTGCGTCAGCTGACCCACTGGGAGCAGGGCGCAGAGGCCCAGGTCGAGAGCGTGGTGGCCGATATTTTGGCTGCGGTGAAGGCGCGCGGCGACGCGGCTCTGCTCGAGTACACGCAGCGGTTCGACAATCACAAGGCTGCTTCGGCGGAAGCCCTGGAATTGTCGGCAGCCGAGCTCGACGCTGCACTGCAAAGCCTGCCGGCAGCGCAGCGCGAGGCGCTGGAGCAGGCTGCCGAGCGCATCCGTCGCTACGCCCAGCGGCAGAAGCTCGAGTCCTGGTCCTATACCGAACCGGACGGCACCGTCCTTGGCCAGCAGGTGACGGCACTCGATCGTGTCGGCGTCTATGTGCCCGGCGGTAAGGCGGCGTACCCCTCGTCGGTGTTGATGAACATCGTCCCCGCCAAGGTTGCCGGTGTCGGCGAGATCGTCATGGTCACGCCGACGCCGGGGGGCGAGCGCAATGCCATGGTGCTGGCGGCAGCGCGCATAGCCGGCGTGGATCGGGTGTTTACTATCGGCGGAGCGCAGGCGGTCGCCGCGCTTGCTTTCGGGACCGCCACGGTGCCGGCGGTCGACAAGATCGTTGGCCCTGGCAACGCTTATGTGGCTGCCGCCAAGCGCATGGTGTTCGGTATCGTCGGCATCGACATGATTGCCGGCCCGTCCGAGATCCTGGTGATCTGCGACGGCCTTACCGACCCGGAGTGGATTGCGATGGACCTGTTCTCACAGGCCGAGCACGATGAGGATGCGAAAGCCTGGCTGGTATCTCCAGATGCCGCTTTCCTTGATCAGGTGCAGGCGGCGATGCGGCGCCTGCTGCCGGAGATGGAGCGCCGCGACATTATTCGCGCCTCGCTCAACGCTAATGGCGCTTTGATTCACGTGGCCGATCTCCAGGAGGCGGCCCAGGTCGCCAATCTGATTGCGCCTGAGCACCTGGAGCTGTCGGTGGCGGAACCGGAAGCGGTGTTGCCGTCGCTGCGGCATGCCGGTGCCATCTTCCTCGGCCGCCACACCTCGGAAGCGCTCGGTGATTACTGCGCGGGTCCCAACCACGTGCTGCCGACTTCCACCACGGCTCGGTTCGCCTCGTCTCTCGGGGTCTACGACTTCCAGAAGCGAACCAGCCTCATCAACTGCTCGCCGCAAGGCGCTGCCGCGCTTGGCCGGATAGCCAGCGTACTAGCTCGCGGCGAAGGCCTGACCGCCCATGCGCGCTCCGCGGAATACCGCACGGCAGCGGAAGAGCGGGGCGAGAAGAGCTGAACCGCCTAAAGGCGGCAGAGGACCAAGCATCCGCGTGCCTGGTCCTCTGCGCTGGGCTTTTCGCTCAGCGCCGTGCTGCCGGCCGTTCGGCCACCGTGGCCTCCGCCTGAAATTCCTGGCCGTTTCTCAGGCCGATGATCTTCAAAGTGTCGCCCGGCTTGCGCTGGGTGATCAGCCGCAGCAGGGATTGCGAATCGTGCACTGCCTGATCGTTGAGGCGGAGCACAATATCGGCTGGCTGCAACCCGGCCCGGTCGGCCGGGCCGTTGCGCAGGACCCCGGCAATGATCACGCCGTCAGTATTGGTAAGGCCGAAGGACTCGGCCAGTTGCGGCGTGATCATCTGCGCTTCTATGCCGAGCCAGCCGCGAATGACCCGGCCATGCTCGATAATGTTCGACAGCACCTGCTCGGCAAGCTGTACCGGAATGGCGAAGCCAATCCCCATGGAGCCGCCGCTGCGGCTGAAGATGGCGGTGTTGATGCCGATCAGATCGCCGTGCGCCGTTATCAGCGCGCCGCCCGAGTTGCCCGGATTGATGGCGGCATCGGTCTGGATGAAATCTTCGAAGGTGGACAGTCCGAGCTGGGTGCGACCGGTGGCACTGATAATGCCCTGGGTAACGGTCTGGCCAACGCCAAACGGATTGCCGATCGCCAGCACCACATCGCCGACCTTAGCGGTATCGGAGCGGCCGACATTTACTACCGGCAGATCCTGGAGCGCGATCCGCAGGACGGCCAGATCGGTGTCCGGGTCGGCGCCTACCAGAGTCGCATCAGCAAATCGGCCGTCCGCTAGGGCCACATGGATCTGGTCGGCGCCGTCGATGACGTGGTTGTTGGTCAATACATAGCCCTGCGGACTGACGATAACGCCAGAGCCCAGGCTAGTCTCGATTCGCTCGCGCCCGGTGCCGGGCAGGGCGTCGCCGAAGAAATGCCGAAAAAACGGGTCATTGAGCAGGGGGCTGGAGCGACCGGCCACGCGCTTGCTGGTGAAGACGTTAACGACCGCCGGCGCCGCCCGTTCGACCGCTGCGGCGTAGGAGACGACGCCTTCGCCGAGGGCGGTTGCCGGCTGCTGCGGCGCGCGCCGCAACTCGACGATGGCGCGCTGTGGCTCCGGCCGAAGCAGATCGGGAGCGAACTTGACCACCGCCACCGCAACGGCGATCCCTACTAGAACATAGCTAAGAACGAAGCGCAGCAGGCGCGGCATGCCGGTCGTCTACCTTCTGATTGTGGGGCTGTCGGGACCTACTGCATATGATGATGCGGTAGCATCCAGGTGCATCTTGGCATTGTATAAGAAGATGCCGTGTTGGCACATCGCCGCAGTTGAGGGAGGACTTAGTGGTAAGTTTGCGCGAACTGACCGATTACGCCGATCGTTTGCTGCGTGCGAACGAAATTTCCGATTACTGCCCGAACGGACTGCAGGTGGAGGGGCGCGCGGAGGTGCGCCGTATCGTCAGTGGCGTCACGGCAAGCCTGGCCTTGCTGGAAGCGGCGCTTGCTGCCGACGCCGATCTCGTGCTCGTACACCACGGCTATTTCTGGAAAGGCGAGGATCAGCGGCTGGTTGGCATGAAAGGGCGCCGCATCCGCATGCTGATGCGCGAGAATGTCAGCCTGCTTGCCTATCATCTGCCGCTGGATGTGCATCCGGAGCTGGGTAACAACGCGCTGCTGGCGCAACGGCTTGGGATCGTGGTCGCTGGCAGCATCGATGGCGGCTCTGTTCCGCTGATCTGGCGCGGCCATCTGGAGCAATCGCTGACGCCGGCTGAATTTGCCACTCGACTCGGCAGTGTGCTGGCGCGGCCGCCACTACATGTGGCTGGCGGGCCGGCCGTCATCCGCAGCGTATCCTGGTGTACCGGCGCCGGGCAGCGTTTCATCGAGCAGGCCGCCGAAGCTGGGGTCGATGCTTTCATCAGCGGTGAAATCTCCGAGCCGACGGCGCATACTGCGCGCGAATGCGGTCTGCATTATTTCGCCGCCGGTCACCATGCCACCGAACGCTTCGGTGTGCAGGCGCTGGGCGAGCATCTGGCGGAACGCTTCCAGTTGACGCACTAATTCATCGATATTGATAACCCGGCCTAGTTCCGGTTTTCTTCGGCTTAAATGATCGTCGTCAACGCCAATGCAAGTACGTGACGGAAAATAGTAGTGGCTGTAGAAGGGCAGGGCGGTGGTCTGCTTGACCTGCCCGGACCGATATACCATCCTTATGCGCCGTGCTACAGGGGGGGTTCAGTCCATCCTCCGGCCTCGAGATCGGCGCCGTTCCGATCCGGTCTGTCCCTTCAGGCACCATCACACCAACAGCTCTTGGGGGCTCGTGAATGAATCAAGATGGCGTGGATAAGGGCAGGCGCCGCTTCCTGACTGCCACCACCGCTGTAGTTGGCGGTATCGGGGCCGTTTATACGGCGGTGCCTTTCCTGGCTTCGTGGAAACCTAGCGCCAAGGCCCAGGCGGCCGGTGCGCCCATCGAAGTCGATATCGGTAAGCTGGAATCCGGTCAGCGGATCACGACCGAGTGGCGTGGCCGGCCGGTCTGGATCGTACGGCGCACGCCTGAGATGCTGGCGAACTTGAAGAAAGTCGAGCCGGAACTCGCCGATCCGGACTCCAAAATGCAGCAGCAGCCTGCCTATGCGCAGAACGAATACCGCTCGATCAAGCCCGAGTATTTCGTTGTAATCGGCATCTGCACGCATCTCGGCTGCTCGCCGCTGTATCGGCCGGAGGTCGGCGCGGCTGATCTGGGCGGCAACTGGCTTGGTGGGTTCTTCTGCCCGTGCCACGGCTCGAAGTTCGACTTGGCTGGCCGTGTGTTCAGCGGTGTGCCGGCGCCCACCAACCTGGTGGTGCCGAAATATCACTACGTCGACGACAACACGATCGTGGTCGGCGAAGACGGGGGGGCGGCCTAATGACGACCAAGAGCGACAAGCCGTTAACGCGCAATCTGGCGGCTGAGGGCGCAGCGTCGAATCGCCTGCTTGCCTGGATCGATGAGCGCTTCCCGCTCACCGAGCTCTGGGAAGAGCACGTTTCGAAATATTATGCACCGAAGAACTTCAACTTCTGGTACTTCTTCGGTTCGCTGGCGTTGCTAGTGCTGGTCATCCAGATCGTCTCCGGCATCTTCCTGACGATGAATTACAAGCCGGCCGGCGATCTCGCTTTCAGCTCCGTCGAATACATCATGCGGGATGTCGAGTGGGGTTGGCTGCTGCGCTATATCCACTCCACGGGCGCGTCGGCGTTCTTCGTGGTGGTGTATCTGCACATGTTCCGAGCGCTGCTGTACGGCTCCTACCGGACGCCGCGCGAGCTGATCTGGATCTTCGGCATGCTGATCTACGTGGCTCTGATGGCGGAAGCCTTCATGGGCTACCTGCTGCCGTGGGGTCAGATGTCCT
>DASULL010000340.1:0-11567 GCA_036278215.1 Gammaproteobacteria bacterium
GATCTGGTTCAGATCCAGCGTGGAAGTATTGGAGGCGAGGATGGCGCCGGGCTTGCAGACCTCGTCAAGCTTGCGGAACACCTGCTCCTTGACGCCCATGTCCTCGAACACGGCCTCGATTACCAGATCGACGTCCTTGAAGTCGTCGTAGGACAGCGTGGTGCTCAGCAGGGCCATGCGCTTTTCGGCGTCGCCGGCCGACATCTTGCCCTTCTTGACCCGGCCTTCGTACACGCCCTTGATGTGGGCCACGCCGCGGTCCAGGGCTTCCTGCTTCATCTCCAGGATGGTGGCCGGAATGCCGGCGTTGAGGAAGTTGATGGCGATGCCGCTGCCCATGGTGCCGGCGCCGATGATGCCGACGCTCTTGATTTCGCGGGTCGGAGTGTCTTCCGGCACGTCCGGAATCTTGGAAGTGGCCCGGTCAGCGAAGAAGGCGTGGCGCAGTGCCGCTGACTCTTCGGTCATCATCAGCTGGGCGAAGGCTGCGCGCTCCACCTGCATGCCCTCGTCGAAGGACTTGTTCACGGCCGCCTCGACCGCGTCCACGCACTTCAGCGGGGCGGGATAGTTCTTGGCCATTTGGCCGATGCCGGTGCGTGCCCACAGGAAGAAGGCTTCGGCCTTGGGGTGCTCGACCTTGAGGTCGCGCGCGCGCTTGAGCGGCAGTTTCTCGTCGACGACCTTGTTGGCGAAGGCGAGCGCACCTTCCAGCAGGTCGCCCTCGATGAACTGGTCGAACAACTGAGTGCCCATGAACATGCCGGCCGGCACGCTCTTGCCGGAGACGATCAGGTTCAGGGCCGGTTCCAGGCCGACCAGGCGCGGCAGCCGCTGCGTGCCGCCAGCACCCGGCAGCAGGCCGAGCTGGACTTCGGGCAGACCGACCTGAGCGGTCGGCAGGGCAACCCGGAAGTGGCAGCCCATGGCCAGCTCAAGGCCGCCGCCGAGCGCGGTGCCGCCGATAGCGGCAATTACCGGCTTGTCGCAGGTCTCGACGATGTTGATTACGGTGTGCAGGTTCGGTTCGGCCAGCATCTTCGGCGAGTTGAATTCGCGGATGTCGGCGCCGCCGGAGAAAACCTTGTCAGAGCCGATCAGCACGATCGCCTTGACGGCAGCGTCCGCCTCGGCGCGCTCGATGCCATCGACGATGCCACGGCGCAAGTCGTAGCCGAGGCCGTTGACCGGCGGGTTGTCCAGACGGATCACGGCCACCCCGCCGTGCAACTCGTAATGGGCGTTGTTCATGTGGTCTCCTAGCTGACTCAACGAAAACGGTTACGGCTCATCGATCACAGGCGGCGCCACGTAGGCTGCTCCGCACCACAAACGGGCCTGCGGCTGCGATCTGCCGCCAATCGTGGCCGAGACAGGATCGTTGCTTCGCAGTACACTTGTGTATGTTCGGAACAGACACTAGTGCATGTTCCACTCTTTAGTCAACTCAAGGGGCGCTTTTGCCATGGTCGATTCTGCAGCGGGCGCGGGGCGCCGCCGCAAGCCTCTGGAAAAAGAACAGCTCAGCCGCGACGCTTGGCTGGACGCTGCCGCCAACGCGATTGCCGAGGGCGGCTTCGATAACGTTCGGGTGTTGGTACTGGCGAAGAAACTGGGTGTGACCCGCGGCAGTTTTTACTGGCACTTCAAGGACCACGAAGACCTCGTCGTCAGCTTTTTGCAGCGCTGGCGGCAGCGCCGGCTGGCGGAGCTCGCCAATTGGCGGCCTACGGGCCACGATATCGAGCAGGAATTGCATCGAATCATGCACTTGTTGTTGAGCGAGAGCAGTCGTCACTTGTGGCGAATGCGGGTAGAGCTTGCCGTGCGCGACCTGGCGCGGCGCGATGCTCTGGCGGCGCAGGTTGTGGCCGAAGTCGATCAGGCCCGCATCGAGCAGAACGCCCAACTGCTGGCGAGCATCGCCAACGATCCCAGCGGCGCCGCCGATCTGGCGCTGTTGCTCTATGTCGCCACCATGGGGGCGCAACTGGTCACCACCGGGCCGCTTGGCGATACCGACGTGGTCGGCCGGATCGAACGGCTGATCGCCAACCTGGTGCTGGATTGGCACAAGCGCGGCGGTGGCGATTTGCTTCCTACCGAGGCTGGGTCGACGGTGGCGGGCAGAGGCCGTGCCGACGGTTGATCCAGGTGGCAGAATTTCGGCGCACGGATCGTCATGATCATGGGTTTATGCATCAGAGACGGATCGTATGCAGAATATCGATACCATTATCGTCGTCGGTTTCCAGCGCGACTCGCAGGAGCCATACAGCAAAGTCTGGAAACGACTGGAGAGGATTACGCTGGAACAGCGGGCGACGCTACCGGTGCCTGTGCTGATCGAGGGCAGTGTGCTGGAGCTGGCGTTGGACGCCGAAGTCCGGGAGTTGCGTGTCGACCATTTGCGTTGGGAGCATGCCCGCCAGACGCTGTATGTCCATGTCGTGCTGACCGAGTCCGTCGCCGACAGCCTGCGCACCCTCGGTTTCAAAGCGTGGCGGCCGTGGCTGCGGCGGCGTGCGACCGAGAGCTTCCTGGAGCGTTGCCGCCGCACTGGCTGGAACCAGCGCGATCCTGCCGGCTCAAAGATAACGGCGCCATCGGCGGGTAGCGGACGCATCGAGCCGACGCTGTAGGCGTGGCCGCCATGGCGGCGGCGAGGCATCGCCTAAACGAGCGCTATCAATCCGGCCCACGCCATCAGGTGCTGGGGCCAGCGGCGTTGCGCTATCGCGGACCATCAGCAGTTCGGCGGTATCGATGTCGATCGACGAGGTAAAAGCGCTCTAGCAGCCACTGCTGCGTCAATGGCGGAGCAGGGCTCGACCCGTGGGGAGACGCATGAACTACACGCTGTTGCACATCATCGGTATTGTGCTGGTGGCCGGGTCGCTGGCTTACGGCGCGTATCTACTCGGCATCAGCCCACAGTGGATCGGTGTGGTGCTTGCTTTTATTACCGGCATGGGTCTGATCGGTCTCGCCAAAACCCGGGGGCGGTAGGGCCTGGATCCAGTTCTGCTTTTCTTCGTTGCGCCTAGAGCGTCTTTACCGCCGCATCGACCAGACGCTCGACCTGTCGGGAGATTGCCGCGTCCGCTCAGCGTTCACGGTAGCGGCCGATGAGATGGAAAGCGTGGTCGCGCGTCAGCAACGTGAACTTCACCAACTCTTCCATGGTATCGATCTATTGGCCAGGGCCGGCGCTGTTGCAGGCAGTTGCGGAGGCGGGGAAGTGGCGGCGGGTGTAACTGAATCGGTGCGGCCGATGTTTGAACTGACGCCATCAAGGCCCAGATAGGCGGCCATGGCGAACAGGAGAATATCGCATGGACGCAAGCTCGATCTGGTCGGCTGTCAGTGGCGTGGCGGCGCCGTCGGCTCCGCTGCAGCAGGATCTTGAAGTCGATGTGGTGATTGTCGGTGCAGGCATCACCGGCCTGACGGCAGCATTGCGCCTTAGTGACGCCGGCGGCATCCGAGTCGCGGTACTGGAAGCCGATGCGGTGGCAAGCGGCACGACCGGAGCATCGACCGGCAATCTGTACGCCACGGTTGATCAGGGGCTGGCGAGAATCCGCCAGAAGTGGGGCGATACCACGCTGCGGGAGGTGGTTGGCGCTCGTCTGGCAGCCATGACCCTGATTCGCGAAACTGCCATTCGTTTCAATATCGATTGCGGGCTGGTTCGGAGCCCGCTGTACCTGTGCGTTGCTGCAGATAATCCGGGCCAGCTGGAGATGCTGGAACGTGAGCGCGAGGCGATGATCGCGGCTGGGTTGCCTGTCGAGGAAACAGCCGAGGTGCCGCCACCGTTTTCGGTCGCAAGAGCTTTGCGCCTGGACGATCAGGGGCAGCTGAATCCGACTGCCTACGCCCGTGGCCTTGCTGCCGCGCTGCCGACGGCGTCCTGCCAGATCTATGGGGGTAGCCGGGTCGTCGAGTTCGACGCCGGCGCCGGTGTGGTACAAACGGTATCGGCCAAGGTAAAAGCAAAGCATATCGTCTTCGCTACGCACACGCCGAAGGGCGTCAGCCTACTGCATACCGAGCTTGGCCCGTACCGAGAGTATGGCATCGCCGCCAGAGTCGACGGTGCGCCCCCGCCGGCCGGTGCCTTCTGGATCCTGGATGAGAAACGCTCGGTGCGCGGCTACCGGAGTGGTGGCGAGGATTACCTGATTGTGATCGGCGAGCAGCACAAGACAGGCCATCAACCAGAGCGCGCCCGCTATTACGACGTGTTGGCGGACTACGCGCAGGCGTTATTTGGAACACGCACACCGGATTACCGCTGGTCGGCGCAAAATTACCGTCCGGCCGATGAACTGCCTTACATCGGTTGCAGCCCAGGGCATGACAACATCTATGTCGGCACCGGCTACGCCACGAGCGGACTGGTCTACGGCACTCTGGCGGGCATGCTGATCAGCGACCTCATCCTCGAGCGTAGCAACCGTTGGCAGGCGATCTTCGATTCCCGCCGGTTTACTCCGATGAAATCAGCCGCTCGGCTGCTCAAGGAAAACGTGCAGGTCGCCGGCGATCTGCTGAAGGACTATGTGGCGCCAGCAGAACTAGAGCATGTCGAGGAGGTGCCGCGGGGCGAGGGGAGAATCGTAAAGCTGGGCCGTGATAAGACTGCCGTCTACCGCGCCGCCGATGACAGCCTGATCATGCTCTCGCCGGTGTGTCCGCACATGAAATGTCTGGTGCGCTGGAACAACATCGACAAGAGCTGGGATTGTCCGTGCCACGGTAGCCGCTTCCAGGCGGATGGCGCTTACATCGAAGGGCCCGCTCTGCACGGGCTGGAATCGCGTGCACCTGATATCAAGGGTTGATGATCTGCTCAGGTGGCGGTCCTTGACCGCATATGGCGGGCGATGACATCGAGGATATCGGTTACGTCGGCGGGCTTGCGTAGATAGCCGGTAACGCCTTCATCGGCGACGTGATTGGCGGGCTCGCCGTCTGCCGACATGATGACTACCGGGATGTCGGCAAGCCGAGGGTCTTGTAGTTGCCGTGCCCGGAATTCCTTGCCATCCATGCCGCGCATCATCAGATCCAGCAGGATCAGGCTTGGCAACTGCTGGCAGTTCTGGAGTAGTTCGAGAGCTTGACGGCCATCAAAGGCGGCTCGAACTACATAACCTTCCATTTCAAGTAGGTCGAGGAGCGACGCTTGAATATCTTTGTCATCCTCAACCAGCAGTATCCACTTGTTCATGCGGTACGTACTTAAGATCTTTTCGGAGTCCGGGCTGAAGCAATCGTTCAGCCTCTTGATCCGGTTGTGGCATCCATTCCGCCGCCGTGGATCGTGCCGCCATGGCATCGACCGACGGACATCCCACCATGCAAGATAGCAGTTTAGACGATACCAAGCACTCTGGCTGAGGCTCTGGTGAGGTGGCAGCGTTTATCGTTCGTTTTGCTGGCCAGCCAGGGAAGAAGACAATAAAGCGGCCGCTTGCAGCAACCGCCCCTGATCATCAAACCGGTTCGGCAAAAATCTTCGCGAAGGTTCTTTCCATCGCATCCAGCTCCATCGGCTTCAGATAGAAGTCGTCGAAGCCGGCATGGCGTGCTTGCTCACGATAATCGTCGCTGTCGTAACCAGTGAAGGCGATCAGCCGCCGGCTGCTTCCTCGGCGCCGGCGCAGTTCTTTGCCCAGTTCCAAGCCGCTCATGTCAGGGAGGCCGAGGTCGACCATGATCAGCTCGGGCTCGTGGATCGCATCCAATTCGAGCGCATGCCTGCCGTTTTCGGCAAATACGAAATCGTGAGGATACTCCTGCAGCAGAACCTGCAGGATCTCGCGCAGCGGTGCGTCGTCCTCGACGACCATTACTTTGCGGCGGTGTGGCTGCTGCATAGGTGATACCACAACAAAGGAACCTGTATGTGCCCCAAAACGAGCATGATACCGCGTGCGCAGAGGTTTGAGGCGCAGGCCCTGCAGGGCTAGGGCAAGAAGCCGATCAGCAAACCTAAAAGACTCTATAACGGGTGTGCGGTGTTTGGAATCTAGGGGATTCCCCGGTATCGTTGCGGCATGATAAGCGCTACCATCCGCCCCCATTCATAACAGAATCAGCTTATGGTGATTTTGGCTGGTTGGGAGTATTCGGGCCACGGGAAGACGCGGCAGAGGCTGGATCGTCAGGACAGGAGCATCAGGCGGGCAGCTCGGTCGAAACCAAGGAAGCGCGCCGCAGACAATTGAAGCGGCAGGATCATCATGGCAGAGCCCGATCTGCTGCCATTTCATCCGGGCTGTCACAGCAGCGGGTCGATGCATGCCCCTAGGCGGCCAGTCTTGACTGCGCAGCTTTGCTTGTTGAGTATCAGGCGATTCTACGGTTGAAAGTCGGTTTCCAGATGACGACTTTCGCCTAGATGATCGGAAATGCTGTTCAACTGCACCGTAGCACAATACTTTCGGCCTCAAGGACTGGTTGCAGATATGACCATTCGGCAGAATGCCGCCACACCCAGCAGGTTCCTTCCTCCTGTCGTGTACGACCACCAGATCGATTCGCGTAGTCGTGGACGCCACAAGATAACGGCCACTGATCGCAGCTTCGGACGGGAAGCTTGATGACCCGTATCCTTGTCGTCGACGATGAGTTGGATATCGCCGAAGCGGTCCGCGCGGTGCTTGAGGCTGAGGGTTATCAGGTCGAAACGGCTTCCGACGGTGGCCAGTGCCTGCAAGAACTACGGCGACAACAACCGGATCTGCTGCTTTTGGATGTAATGATGCCGGTAGTCGATGGCTTCGGTGTACTCGAAGGCATGCAGTCGGCAGGAATGCAGGTGCCGGTAGTGGTGATGAGCGCGATCCGGCCTGATAGCCGGCTTGCCGAGTATAAGGTCAAGGCTTTTTTGAAAAAGCCATTTCATCTGGAAACGCTGCTGGAAACGGTTGACAGGGCGCTCTCCAGTTAGAGGGTCTACCGAGGCGCCTCCCCGTTTCCTGCCATCGGTTCAAGCGGAGGCCCTAGCGCTCGGCTATGGTACCTCATAGTCGACCAGCAACCGATCGTTGCGCACGCTCAACACAAACGGTTTGATCGCCTCGTGCTCAGGGTGTGTCTGGTAAGCATCGAGCGCTTGTCGGTTCTCGAATTCCGAGTAGAGAACTACGTCAGCAGATTGATCAGTTGCGCTGAAGTCGATCCCGACCTCGATTTTCAGCAGCCCCGGAATCCGGCCGCGCAAAGCCTCCAGTCTCTGCTTGATCAACCGGGCATTGACGGCTTTGTCGTTGCCAAGCGCGGTGTCTTTCAAGCGCCACATGACAATGTGCTTGATCAAATTCCCCTCCCTCTCAGCGGGACTTCTTTTTAAGATCTGACTCACACAGAGATAAGTACCGACTATTATAACTGTTGCCTATGGTTGCTACGCAGGGATGCGGGCCTGGATCAGGGAGGATCTGGCTCATCTCCTGTTGCTGCCGGCAAGGGTGGATCGATTGATAACAACAACGAGGGGCCTGGAAGGAGGGGCGCGCGATCGCGCTGGGCGGCAGTCGCTGAGCGACTTGCTGGCGCTGGCGGCCGACTGGCTTTGGGAGCAGGACACTGAATTTCGTTTCACCCATCTGCAGGGTCGGAACATAGAAGCCGCCGATGAGGCCGCGATCGAAGCTTTCCTTGGCAAGTGCCGCTGGGACATAGGTCTGCACATTATCGGTGACAGTTGGAAGACGCACCGGGCTCAGCTACAGAGGCGTGAGCCTTTCCGCGACGTACGGATGTACCGAACGCTGCCGGATGGCAGCCGCCGTTATGCGGCGGTGAGCGGCATGCCGATACTGGATTCGCAGGGACAGTTCATCGGCTATCGCGGCATCGGCCGTGACCTGACCGCACAACAAGCAGGGCAGGATGAACTGCTGCGCTTCCAGGCAGCGATTGATGCCTCGCCCGACCCCATCTTTATCGCCGATGCTGCCGCGACCCGCCTGCTTTACGTCAACCAAGCTGCCTGCCTGGCAACCGGCTATTCACGTGATGAGTTGTTGCAGTTGGCTCCGGAGGTGCCTGCCGCGATTACGCGGGGGGAGCTGGAGCGGTTGTATGCAGATGTTATTGCCAGCGGCGCCGCTGGCCTCGTAACGGGGCCGACCTTGCTGAGCTCTCGCGGCGGCAAGCGCCGCGGCTGGTGGGAATTGCACTGGCGTGCCGTAAGCTCGGATGACCGTTGGCTCATCGTGACGAGCTCGCGTGAGGTATCGGAGCGCAAGCTGGCCGAAGAGGCGGTTCAGCGAACAGCATGGACCTTTGCCGCTCTGAGCGCTACCAACGAGGCAACGCTGCGAGTAGCGACGCCGACAGAGCTTTACCAGCGTGTGTGCGATGCGGCGGTTGAGGCTGGCAAGCTGGTAGGTGCAGCGGTGTTGCTGCCCGATCCAGAAACATCGGCTATGCAGGTAGTTGCCGCTACCGGCCGGGATAAAGAGGCCTTGCGCAGGGTCCGCATTTCCATGGATGCCGGGGTGGCGGAGGGGCGGGGGCTGGCTGGTACCGCTTACCGGACCGGCGAGCCGTGCATTAGCGATGATTTTCTTAACGACGAGCGGACCCGCCTCTGGGGTACCAGCGCCCGCGCCTTGGGGGTGCGAGCCGGCGCGGCCATTCCGCTGTTGCGACAAGGTCGGCCCATCGGTGTGTTGTTGCTGTACTCAGGCCAGCGACGGGCGTTTGATGCCGAAATCGTCGGCTTGCTGCAGCGCATGGCGGCGAACATGGTTTTCGCGCTCGACAGCTTTGACCGGGAAGCGCAGCGGTTGCAGGCCGAGGAAGCGCTGCGGCGCAGCGAGGAGAAATATCGGACCATTCTCGAGAGCATCGAGGATGCCTACTACGAGGTAGACCTGCGCGGCAACCTGACTTTGTGCAATACCGCGTTCTGCCGGATGGTCGGCTATAGCGAAGCCGAGCTTATCGGTACCAATCACCGCAAGTACATGCGGCCGGAGTTCGCGGCCAGAATTTATGAGGCGTTTAACACGGTCTACCGTACCGGCCAGCCGATCAGTCTGCTCGATTGGGAATTAATTCGGCGGGATGGTCGGGCGCTGCTGGTGGAGGGGTCGGTTCAACTGAGCCGAGGCGCACAGGGCACGCCAACGGGGTTTCGCGGCATTATCCGCGATTTGACCGAACGCAAGCAGGAGGAGCGCCTGCTGGCGCTGGAGCACGCCGTTACGCGCCGGCTGGCGGAAGCGAACAGCACGCGGCGCAGCTTGCAAGCTGTGGCGCGGGTGATGTGCGAGTCGGAGCAGTGGGAATCGGGGGGCTATTACAGTCTGGATCCGGATACTGGTTCGGCTCGGTTGGTAGCCGGCTGGCGCCGGCCTAGGGCATCGGCCGATGCCGACGACACAGATGAGGCTCTGGTGGTCGCAGAGGTGCCTGCGGGCGGGCTGGTCAGCTCGGTTGCGGAGACAGGGCAGCCGCTGTGGGTGCCGGATATTGCTGGCGATCCCCGTGCGACTTGGCAGCCGCCGTCCGGCCGCGACCGATGGGCGCGGTTGTTCTTTCCGGTCCGTGCCGAAGGCAGGGCGATAGGGGTGTTCATTTTTCTGAGTCGCGAAACCCGCGCGCCGGAGCGGCGATTGCTGGAGACCCTGGGAGTCATCGGCGATCAGGTCGGCCAGTTTCTGCAGCGCAAATGGACGGAGCAGGACCTTCGTGAGAGCGAGGCACGGTTTCGCAGTCTGACTGAGCTTTCTTCCGACTGGTATTGGGAGCAGGACGCCGAATTTCGCTTCACCCGGCTCGAAGGCCGGCACTTGGTCGGCGATCAGAGCCTGGAAGGCGACGACTGGCTAGGCCGCTGCCGCTGGGAGACGGGGCTGGCTCCCGACAATGAAGACGGCTGGCAACCGCATCGGGCGACGCTGCTGGCTCGGCAGCCATTCAGAGATGTCGTCCTGCGGCGGACCTTGGCGGATGGCACCTTGCGCTACATCAGTGTAAGCGGCGAGCCGGTCCTGGATGCACACGGCCGACTGATCGGTTACCGCGGCGTTGGCCAGGATGTCACCGACAGCAAGCATGCCGAGGAGCGCATTCGCTATCTGGCCACCCATGACAGCCTGACCGGTTTGCCGAACCGGGTATTGTTCAGCCAGTTGCTGAATCAGGCGATACCGGCAGCCGACCGGCATGGTCATGGCTTTGCTGTGATGTTCATCGACCTCGATCGCTTTAAGCTGATCAACGATACGCTGGGACACGAGGCCGGCGATGTGCTGCTCAAGGAGGTGGCAGCACGGTTGCAGCAAGCGCTGCGATCGAGCGATGTGATTGCCCGGCTCGGCGGCGATGAGTTCGTCATTCTGCTGCAGGAAGCCGATACGCGGCAGCGGGCAGCGACTGCCGCGGGGAAAGTGCTGGCGGCGCTGGCTGAGCCGGTGATCATTCTGGGGCAGGAATGCCGAGTGACGGCAAGCATTGGAATCTGCATGTATCCAGCGCAAGCACGGGATGAGCAGTCGCTGATGAAAAATGCCGATATCGCCATGTACCTGGCGAAGGAGGAGGGCAAGAACAACTTTCGGTTCTACTCCAGCGAAATTCAGGGCCAGTCGTTTGAGCGCCTGGCGCTGGAGTCGAGCTTGCGCGTGGCGCTGGAGCGTGGCGAGTTGGTGCTGCACTATCAAGCCAAGCTGGATCTGAAGACCGATCGCATTACCGGGGTGGAGGCGCTGCTGCGCTGGAATCACCCTCAGCTGGGAACAATTCTGCCCAATCAGTTCATACCGCTGGCCGAGGAAAGCGGGCTGATCGTGCCCATAGGGCGCTGGGTGCTGCAGACGGCCTGCGAGCAGAACATGGCTTGGCTGAGGCGTGGCCTGCCGGCTCTCACTGTTGCGATCAATCTGTCGCCGCGGCAGTTCATCGATGAAGGTTTGCTCGACGATATCGCCGAGGCGTTGCGATCATCGGGGATGCCGCCGCAGCTGTTGGAGCTTGAGCTTACCGAAGGCACGGTCATGCAGAATCCTGGCCGAGCAGCCAAGATCTTGCACGCCATCAAGGACATGGGCATACGGATTGCCATGGATGATTTCGGTGTCGGCTACTCCTCGCTCGCCCAGCTCAAGGGGTTCCCGATCGACACGCTCAAAGTTGACCGCTCCTTTATCCATAACCTGCCGGAAAGCGCCCAGGATCGTGCCATCACCGAGGCCATTGTCGCCATGGCAAAGTCGCTGAGCTTGGTGGTGGTAGCGGAAGGGGTGGAGACGGCGGCGCAGAAGTCCTTTTTGCGACAGATCTGTTGCGACGAGTCGCAGGGCTTTTATTTCAGCAAGCCGGGCAGCGCCGCTGAGATCACCCGGCTGCTGCATAGCCACAGCTGCACGGAGCAGGCATAGCTCGCTCAAGCCGCCGCTTGGCAGCGGCTTGAGCATGGCACGGGTCAGCGCGGCAGCTGCGCTTCGCGCAGGTGATGGCGGCCGGTTACCTTGAGGTTGTCGTCGAACTCGTACACCAGCGGATCGCCGGTAGCGATTTCGACCTTGATGATCTCCTCG
>DASULL010000341.1:0-6667 GCA_036278215.1 Gammaproteobacteria bacterium
GATTTCGAGTGGTCCTGGTGAAGAGGATCTGGGTAACGTGAACCCCTCAGCGGACGAGGACAACGGCGAAACCAGCGGCAAGAGCCCGCTGGAGCAGTTCGCCACCAATTTGAATCAGCGCGCCAAGCAGGGTCTCATCGACCCGTTGATCGGGCGGCGCCACGAGATCGAGCGCACCATCCAGGTGCTGTGCCGTCGGCGTAAGAACAATCCGCTGTACGTCGGTGAAGCCGGTGTCGGTAAGACGGCCATTGCCGAAGGCCTAGCGAAGATGATCGTCGATGGTGAAGTGCCGGAAGTGCTTCGGCGGTCGACCATCTACTCGCTGGACCTCGGCGCCCTGGTGGCCGGCACCAAGTATCGCGGCGATTTCGAAAAGCGGCTGAAAGGGCTGCTACAGCAGCTCAAGAAAGACCGGGGCGCGATCCTGTTCATCGACGAGATCCACACCATCATCGGTGCCGGTTCGGCATCCGGCGGAGTGATGGACGCCTCCAATCTGATCAAGCCGATGCTCGCCAGCGGTGAGCTGAAATGCATTGGCTCGACCACTTATCAGGAGTATCGCGGCGTCTTCGAGAAGGACAGGGCGCTGGCGCGCCGCTTCCAGAAGATCGATGTCGGCGAGCCGACGGTCGAGGAGACGATCCAGATTCTGCGCGGTTTGAAGGAACGCTTCGAGTCGCACCACGGTGTGCGTTACACCGAACCGGCGCTGGTCGCGGCGGCTGAGCTGGCCGCCCGCCATATCACCGATCGGCGACTGCCCGATAAGGCTATCGACGTCATCGACGAGGCGGGGGCCCGGATCCAGCTGGCTCCGGCTTCGAAGCGGCGGAAGACGGTCAACGTCCAGGACGTCGAGACCATCGTTGCGCACATCGCCCGTATCCCGCCGAAGCGGGTGTCGTCGAGCGACATGCGGGTGCTGGAGTCGCTGGAAAGCGAGCTCAAGCGAGTAATCTACGGCCAGGATCAGGCCATTGAAGCGCTGGCATCGACCATCAAAATGTCGCGCGCCGGCCTCGGATCGCCGCATAAGCCGGTAGGCAGCTTCCTGTTCGCCGGTCCGACCGGCGTCGGTAAGACCGAGGTGACGCGGCAGTTGGCGGAGGTGCTGGGGATCAACCTGCTGCGCTTCGACATGTCCGAGTACATGGAACGCCACACGGTGTCGCGGCTGATCGGTGCGCCTCCGGGCTACGTCGGCTTCGATCAGGGCGGCCTGCTGACCGAGGAAGTGATCAAGCACCCGCATTCGGTGGTGCTGCTCGATGAAATCGAAAAGGCCCACCCGGACGTGTTCAACCTGCTGCTGCAGGTCATGGACCACGGCACGCTGACCGACAACAACGGCCGGCACGCCGACTTCCGCAACGTGATCCTGGTGATGACCACTAACGCTGGTGCTGAACTGATGAGCCGGCCGACCATCGGCTTCACGCCGCAGGACAACAGCTCCGATGGCATGGAGGCGATCCGCCGTAGCTTCTCGCCGGAGTTCCGCAACCGGCTGGATGCCATCATCCAGTTCAACCCGCTGGGTCCGGATGTGGTGTTGCGGGTGGTGGATAAGTTCGTCAAGGAATTGGCCGCCCAACTTGCCGAGAAGCGAGTGACCCTGGAGGTATGCGACGAAGCCCGGCTCTGGCTGGCCGAGAAGGGCTACGATCCGAAGATGGGCGCGCGGCCGATGGTCCGTGTGATCCAGGAGCACATCAAACGGCCGTTGGCAGAAAAGCTGCTGTTTGGCGAACTCGCCGGCGGCGGCCACGCAACCATCAAGCTCGACGGTGATCAATTGACCTTCGAGCTACGGACCAAGGACCCGGAGCTGGTGCATTAGGCAAGGGCATGCGATCAGGCGGCGGCGCTGCCGCCTGCCTGATTGGCATGAAGCGGTGAGGTTTGAAGCCTGCTCCGGGGCAGGCTCTTAACGGGCGCGGTAGGTGATACGGCCCTTGCTCAGGTCGTACGGCGTCAGTTCCACCGTCACCGTGTCGCCAGTCAGGATGCGAATGTAATTCTTGCGCATCTTGCCGGAGATATGTGCCGTCACGATGTGGCCGTTCTCAAGCTCGACCCGGAACATCGTGTTGGGCAGGGTGTCGATGATCTTCCCCTGCATTTTGATCGAATCTTCTTTCGCCATTCAGTCTCTCATTCAATTCCTGCCTACGCAGGACTGGATCGTGTAGACGCGGGATTCTAGCAGAGTCAGGGCGGCTGTCACCTGTTGGAACCTATTCCCAAGGATTCTTACTGATACGCCGCCACTCGCTGCCGTCATAAATCTCATGCGGCAGGAAATCGGCTTTATAGCGCATCTTGTCGGATTCGGCGATCCAGTAGCCCAGATAGAGATAGTCCAGGTCGAGTCGCTGAGTTTCGCCAACGAGCCAGACGATAGCCAACGTGCCGAGCCCGCGCCGAACCAGGGCCGGCTCATAGAAAGTGTAGACAGCCGACAAGCCGTTGCTGAGCTGGTCGACCACGCTGATCGCAAGCAGTTGGCTGTCTTCACGAAATTCATAAAACAGGCAGTCGCCCCAGGACGTGGCGAGGAACTCAAGATACTGCTGCGGTGTTGGGTCCGCCATCTGGCTGCCGGCATGGCGCGCGCCGATGTAGTGTTGATACAGCTCGAAATGCTCCATGCGGAAAACCGCCGGCGAAACATGTACCTGCACTCTAGCGTTGGCCTTGAGGTTGCGCTTGTGTCGGCGGCTGGGTTGAAACTCCCGTACCGGGATACGCAACGACTTGCAGGCGCTACAGCCAAGGCAGCCCGGCCGGTATACGTAATCGCCGCTACGGCGGAAGCCCTGATCGACCAGTGAGCTGTAAGTTGCGCTGTTGAGCTGTTGGCGCGGATCGACGAAAAGGGTGCGTGCTTGCCGATTCGGCAGGTAGGCGCAAGGGTGCTCGCCAGTAGCGTAGATGGATATAGGCCGCATGTAAGGCTGAGCGTGTGGCTTCATGCGCAGCATAAGGCTGTAGAGAAGATGCGAAACCAAGCCATCCTGGCCTCCCTTGCCGCCTTGTGTCGGTCAGCCATATTCGCATATGCGCCGGAGCCGGGCCAAATCCTTGCTGTGCCTAGCGGCAGACTTTGCAGATCCGAGTTGCCTATAACGTAGAGGCCGAAAGCGGCATCCCCAAGGGATTAAAATTAGTCTCAAAGCGCCAGATGCCCTGCTTGCCTGGCTGTGTCAGCGCTGCCTGCAGCAGCCTCAGAAAGTCGCGCCTGGGTATTGTGCAAGCACCGAGTCCATACAGATGGGCCGACGGCACCTGGCAGTCGATCAGGGAATAATCCCAGCTCCGCAACTGGGTGGCCAGCCACACCAGCGCCACTTTGGATGCATCCGGCATGCGGCTGAACATGGATTCGCCGAAAAAGGCGGCGCCTATGGCGACGCCGTAAAGCCCACCAACCAGCCGCCCGTCGTGGTAGACCTCCACCGAGTGCGCCAGGCCGCGGCTATGCAGGGCGCAATATGCTCCGATCATAGCCTCGGTAATCCAAGTACCAGACTGCCCCGTGCGGGTCTCGGCACAAGCGCGGATCACCTGCTCGAAGGCAAGGTCGAAGGCGACCTCGAAGCCACCATTCCGTATCCGCTTGCGCAAGCTGCGGGAGATGTGGATATCCGCGGGAAACAACACCGCCCGCGGGTCCGGGCTCCACCAGAGTATCTCCTGGCCTTCCGAGAACCACGGGAAGATGCCGCCCCGATATGCCTGCTCCAGGCGCTTGGGGCTGAGCGAACCGCCAATGGCGAGCAGGCCGTTTGGCTCCAGCATGGCAGTATCCGCGGGTGGAAAGGGAGTCGACTCGTCGTCGGGGTACAGCCACACAGGCCGGCGATAGCGAGAGTCTCTCCAATAATCCTGTTCCCCAGGCATCAGACCTCCATCTGCCGATAAGGACTCCGCCCGGCCATATCTTGCATATAGGCCGAGATATGCGTCCGCTCGCGCTGCAAAAAGTCACCAATCGCCCGGCGCAACACCGGATCCTCGATCCAGTGGGCGGAGTGGGTGGCCTTGGGCAGGAAACCGCGCGCCACCTTGTGCTCGCCTTGAGCGCCCGGCTCAAAATAGCGGAGCCCATGCTGGATACAGTATTCGATGCCCTGGTAGTAACAGGTTTCGAAGTGCAACCCGTCAAGGTCGATGCTGCTGCCCCAGTAGCGGCCGTAGAGCGTGTCGGCGCTCCGTAGAAACAAAGCCCCGGCGACCGTCTCCTGGCGATGCTGCGCCAGCACCAGCAGGACGCGGTCGCCCAGACCTTGGCCAATGGCGCGGAAGAAGCCGGCGTTCAGCACCGGCACATTGCCGTGGGCAAGAAATGTGTCGCGATAGAAGCGCTCGAATAGCAGCCAGTCAGCGCCGCTGATTTCCGGTCCGTGCAGCCAGACGAATCGGATGCCGGCTTCTTCAACCCGCCGTCGCTCCTGGCGTACGTTTTTGCGCTTCTTCGAATTCAGTGCCGCCAGAAAGTCCTGGAATTCGCCGTAGCCGTGGTTCTCCCAGTGAAACTGGCAGCCGGTCCGGCGCTGATAGCCCTCCGTTTCAAGCCGATCGGCCAAATCGTCATCCGGAAACAGCCAATGCGCCGAACTGAGCCCGTGCTCAGCGACCAACTGGCGCACAGCCTGCGCCAGAGGGGGCGTTGCCTCCTTTACCGACTCACCCGGCGCGACCAGAACCCGCGGCCCGGTAACAGGCGAGTAAGGTACGCTGACCACCAGCTTTGGATAGTAGGCGAGGCCGCGCTGCGCATGGGCGTCGGCCCAGCTGAAATCGAACACGAACTCGCCCCAGGAGTGAGCTTTCAGGTAGGCCGGCGCCGCGGCCAGCAGTCGCTCGCCCTGCTGCAGCAGGAGGTGGAACGGCTGCCAGCCGTTTCGGGGGCGGGCACAGCCGTGTGCCTCGAGAGCGTGCAGGAACTCATGACGAAGAAAGGGATTATCGGTGCCGATGAGGCCGTTCCATGCGGACGGAGCGATATCGGCCAGTCGCTGTACGATCCTGATGTCCACAAGCCTGGTATGCGCAGCTGGTTACGGGGGTGCGCCGGGTCGATTCAGCCAGGAGGCGAAGCAGCCCGTAGCGCTCATGTATAATCTGGCTACATATTTCCTGTCGGCGTCACCGTTGTTGAGAGGTACGTCACGGCGTGGCAACGTTATCCGCCGGATGGTGGAGCCGGACTCGCCGCTCTGCAAGCAGAGCCTCCCCGACAGTGAGCCAAAGCATATTGCCACTTGGAAAACTCACGTCAACTCGATACCTTGCGTCTACTTCTTACAGTAATAAATAACGATATCGCACCGTGGCCAAATCTGATTCCGTGAAGTCCCTGCCAGCGCCATTGCGGCACCATATCAATCGCGGCATACGCGAGGCGGGCCTGCTGTTGCTGCTTGCGCTGGCAGTCTATCTGTTAGTCGCCCTGTGGACCTACGATGTCCGCGACCCCGGCTGGAGCTACAGCGCACCGGCCCACCAGGTGCGCAACGCCGGCGGCGCGGTCGGAGCACTGTTTGCCGACTTCTCTCTCTATCTGTTTGGCTATCTGGCTTATCTGCTGCCGGTGATGATCGGCTGGGGGGCGCTGCAGGTGTATCGCTGGCAGCGCCGCGAGGGCGTGATCCGCTGGGGGGTGCTGGGACTGCGCTTCGGTGGTTTCGTCGCAACCGTGGTAACCGGCAGCGCTTTGGCGACCCTGCATTTCAAGGCCATTCCCGGCACCGTGCCACTGACCTCCGGCGGCGTCCTGGGAGATCTGGTGAGAACGGCGCTGGAGCAATCCTTCAGCTCGGTCGGCGCAACGCTGTTCACGCTGGCGGCGTTTCTTGGCGGCGTCACCCTGTTTACCGGCTTGTCCTGGATCAGCCTGATGGATCTGCTCGGCCGGCTGGCGCTGCGCCTGGTGGCCTTGCTGGTCGGTCGCCTGCGGGCTTTTTCCGACTATTTGGCAGGGCGGCGCGCCAAGCGGGCCCGCGCCGAAATCCTGGTGCAGGAGGTGCGCCGTGCCAAAACCAGAAAGCCCCCGCAGATCGAGCCGGTGATAACGGTAATTCCTGAAGGAAACCGGGTCCGCAAGGAGCGCCAGATTCCGCTTTTCAAGGGTGAGCCGACTGAAGGCTTGCCACCGGTCAGCCTGCTGGAGCCGCCGCCGCTGCAGCGCAAGGGCTATTCCAGCGAAGCGCTGGCAGCGATTTCGAAGCAGGTCGAGCTGAAGCTGCAGGACTTCGGCGTCGAAGTGGAGGTGGTGGCAGTTCAGCCGGGACCGGTGATCACGCGCTTTGAGCTGCAGCCGGCTCCAGGCGTAAAAGTCAGCCAGATCAGCAACCTGGAGAAAGATCTTGCGCGTTCACTGTCGGTGACCTCGGTGCGGGTGGTGGAGGTCATTCCGGGTAAATCCGTGGTTGGGTTGGAGATCCCGAACGAGCAGCGCCAGCTGATCGCCTTTAGCGAAATTATCCGCTCGCAGGAATTTGAGCGGGCCAGCTCACCGCTGACCCTGGCGCTGGGCAAGGACATCGGTGGCAGACCAGTGGTTGCCGATCTTGCCAGAATGCCGCACTTGCTGGTTGCCGGCACCACCGGCTCCGGTAAGTCGGTCGGCGTCAACGGCATGATTCTGAGCCTGCTG